>NZ_WXWT01000031.1:0-12639 GCF_009904725.1 Vibrio sp. V43_P6S15P86 | reverse complement strand
GCCCTACAACATGCAAACAAAGATTACTCGCCGTTTCTTTTTGATAATTGGCATATGCTAATTACTCTTTTTACAAGCTGAGTACTTAACATGTCCGCAAACAGTCACTTTCATTCCACTCACGAATCTCATTATCAATGTGCGGTTTGTTCTGCAATCGATGCGAATCCGAACTCTTTGGCTGTGAACTACCAGTGTTTAGCCGATGGTTCTGTTGTCGGAGAGTTTCACGTTTTACCGCGTCATCAGGGTTACACCGACCTGTTGCATGGTGGCATTGCGAGTTCGCTGCTCGATGGTGCAATGACGCACTGTTTGTTATTTAGAGACATTCAAGCCCTTACCGCGCAGTTGGATGTGCGCTACCATGCACCTATTGAGCTAGATGAGCACGTCACGATTACTGCACACTGTGAAGGTGAACGCCGCGGTATATATCAACTGGTAGCTCAATTACTGGTCAATAATGAAGTTAGAGTGACGGCAAAAGGGAAGTTTATTCGTCCTAAAGAGGCGTAAATAAAAACTCGTTCTACGGAGAGATAATGAAGAAATTTGATGAGCTGTATGCAATTGCGACGAGAAAATCTCAATATGACCAAACCAACACTTGGTTTAAAGGCGTAGAGACTTATCTAGAGGCCATTGGCAAAGAAGTCGATGAAGTCCGAGAAGAGATTCGTGAGGACCGCCTTTGTCATTTGGAAGACGAGTTAGGCGATGTGTTGTGGAACTACCTTAACGTATTAAAAGCGTTGGAAAGAGAAAAGGGTATAGATCCTGAGAAAGTACTCGAAAGAGCCTGCAACAAATACGATCAGCGTGTATCTGCGATTGAGTCGGGACGCAGTTGGGATGAGGTTAAACAGCAGCAGAAACAAGCCTTGAACGCGGAACATGAAGCCGCGCAGTTAGAGACCATGAAGAGCCAATAACTGCGCGTGATATTATTTAAGATGCGGCGGGATGGGGAAGCCTGATCAATCCTTCGTGCTATTGACGAGCAGCAGGTCACAAGGCGGTTGATCAAGTAACGTGTCTACAGTGCTGCCAGACCAAAATTGGGATGACATGCTTCGTTTACATGCGCCCATAATCAGAATTGCCGCTTGTGATTGCTTAACTGCTTTTGGTAACGCCGTTTCAGGGTTTCCTTCTGGCAGCAGTAGTGGTACTCGTGTTAACTTTTGCGCAGTAATAAAGTCCGTAATGCCTGCTTTTTGATTGCTCAAAATCTCTGCACGATAGCGAGATAGATAAGGCGCAACGTAGCGGCAGTAAACTAACGTCATTTTTCCGCCCAAGGTTTTTTCTAGCTTTGAGCCTCGCGATACAATGGCTTTATCTACGACCGATTTTGCATCTCCGCGATGAAGCGGATCTATCGCGCAAAGCATGTTGGCGTGAGAAGGCCATGAACGCTCACTTAATAGCAATAAATCACAATCGTTTTTTGCTAGTTCGGTGAGTAAGGTTTGAATGTCGTGCTTGTTAAAATGCCCCACGAGCAGTAAATCTGTGTCGTCGACAAGACGTTTCGCAACTTGAGCAATCCAATGACTCCCTTTGAAATGCTCGTAAGAGAGGGTTGGCGTTTCAACTTCTTCTTCACAAAGTTCGATAACGAAGTCTTTAAATTTTGATGTCCAAGCTTCAAACTCAGCTTGTCTCTTTTCTATATGGTCAGAGTTGAAACTAAGGAAATGCGCGAACGCGTGATCTTCACTCCGGCGGTGATCTTCCACCAATACCACGATGGGTTGAGCCAGCGCTGTCGCAAACTGAATCACTTTACGCAGCACCTTACGACTTGGTAAGGCGGCTTGCTGAGTCAGAAAAAATACTGGTGCCATTGATTACTCCATTATCAAACGAGGCAAATGCGCCTAATGCACACTAAAAGTTTATACCATCCCCTTATGCAAAGACGTTCTGTTTCTGCGAGCAAAATATAAATTCCGCAATTGTGCGCGCCATTGCCTAGAATTTTAACATCAGGATCTCATGCCTTTAGGTAATAGGCATCGTGTTGACACTAACGTGATGTCTAAGGAAATCGGTGACAATGATGATAGATTCCAGCCAATTACAGATTAATCGCAAAGTGCCTCATTTGCTTGCCGAGATCATTAAAGCGATAGAGTCGACCGAAGATCTCAGTTTTTTGAAAGACTATCAGGAAGCGCAAATCGCGAACATTTTGGAGTCGGTCAACATTGCTTATCGTAAACGCGTGATAGAAGCAGTGCCGCCAGAGAAGTACTGGACGGTATTAAATTTGCTGCGATACGACACCGCCAAGCACATTCATCAATCACTCAACAAAGAGCTGCAACATGAACGCTTAGCGTACATCACGGATTCGGAACTGATCATCTTTGCAGACTTTCTACCGACCGAGTTTCTGGATGAGTACCTTATCGACCAAAGTGAAGAGTCGGTCGCGCACATTCAACAAGCGCTGTCGTATGAAGACAACAAAGTGGGGAGATATGCCGAGCCGCATTTTTTAGTCGCGAATCCTAAAAACAGCGTAGGAGGCATCAAAACCGAGTTGTTAAAACGTGGACAAAGCCCGGTGCGATTGATCATTGTGCGCGATGTCGAAGGCTAAGAGCACTTTGGTTGGTGATTAACTTGCTGACCGCTTTTGTTGCCTCTGCAATCATTGGTATTTTTGATAATGTGGTCGAGCAAGTCGTTGCGCTTGCGATCTTAATGCCCGTGGTGGCGAGTATGGGCGGCATCGCAGGTAGCTAAACCTTAGCGGTGGCCATTCGGGGTATCGCATTGAACCACTTGCACCAAAGTAACTTGAAGCTATTGGTGAATAAGGAGTTAAAAATCGCCACCATTAATGGCTTGATCATGGGATTAGTCATCGCGGGTGTCGTCTACATGGTGTTTGACTCTTGGCCATTGGCGCTTATTATCTGTTGTGCAATTTTCCTCAATAGTTTGGCGGCCGCGGCATCGGGGACGTTGATACCATTCACGTTGAAGAAGTTTAACATTGACCCCGCCGTGGCTGGCTCGGTAGTATTAACAACCGTTACCGATGTCGTCGGTTTCTTTGCGTTCTTAGGCTTAGGTGCAATCTTCTTGATATAGAAAGCCAATTGACGCGTTAACCTAATGATCCAATCTCTTCATTTCCCAACCCAATATTTTGGGCAAGTTTGGTTTGCTCAAAATTCCTCCGTTTTCATAAACGCTGAACACGCCGTTTAAGCTTTCATTTCATCAATATTTTTCACTGCTCATTTCTATCCCAAAACTTTCCATTGCCGATCTCGCTTAACGCTGGTGTGCCAAATGCCATGCCAATTTTCTTGGCCGTACACGCATTACTTCACTCAAACAAAAAATAAGGAAAAGATTTTGAACAAACTCATCGTATTCACTGGTGGTCCCGGTGCAGGAAAAACCTCGGTTATCGAACAACTAAAAATACAAGGCTTTGTCTGCGCGCCAGAAACTGGTCGTCACGTGATACAAACGCAGGTTGCGAATCACGGTTCAGCATTACCTTGGAATGACAAACAAGCCTTTCGAGATGAAATGACAAAAGAAGAAGTGAGCAACTACCGATCTTTCAATGTCCGCCAAGGGGACGTGTTTTTTGATCGTAGTATTGTGGACGTATATGGCTACAGCAAGTTGGAACAATTGCCAATCTCGCATGAGCTCATCACGCATTGCCAGACGCTTCGTTATCATTCTCAAGTGTTCATTTTTCCACCGTGGTCGTCGATATTCAGCAACGATGAAGAGCGAAAGCAAGATTTTTCTGAAGCGGTCGCCACGCATAAACAGATGGTCGATGCATACCACAAGTTCGGTTATCAATTGATCGAAGTGCCCAAAATGTCAGTCGAAGACAGAGTGGCGTTTATTCTCGACTCAGTCATCGAATAAGGCAGACAGATGAACAATGCAAACAAATGCGTAAGGCGATTGTGACTACGACGACAATATGCGTAAAGGGAGTTATTTATACTGGATAAAATTCAATAACTTAATTGAGCATTATGTCTTTTAAATATCTTACCTTATTGCTTGCAACGACGAGCATGAACAGCTTTGCTGATGTGGAGCTGCCTTCGGGGGATGATTGGTTAAACCATGTGACGAATGGCCTAGCCCCATATTGGATGATGGAAAGCGCGCATGGGCAACCTGCGGGGAATTTTCCGACATTTCGTTGTGATAACGGTGTCATTCTCGACCCACAAAAGCCGTGTGAAGAATTAAACAAAGGGTGGATTAGCCCGCACTTCGATCGCGAATACACACGCATGAAATCGCGCCAAACTTACGCTTATGGCGTGCTTTTTCATCTTACGGGTGACAAGCAAGCATTAGAGCTGGCAAAGAAAGGGGCTTATTACCTGATTGATCATCTACAAGATGAGAAAAACGGCGGCTTTGTGAGCTTTACGCGTAGTGGAAAACCGGGGATGGAGTGGCAACAGCGAACTTCTCAAGACCAAGCTTACGCCTTGGTGGGCTTGGCGATGTACTACTACTTGACGCAAGATCCAAAGGTTGAACAAGCACTTATCGACCAGCAAGCGTTTATATTTAAACAATACCGACGAAGCGATGATCGCGGTCTGGCGTGGGTTTTGAAAGATGGTGATGGAGAAAGTGAGAAGCAGCAAGAGTTAGTCGCTCAACTTGACCAAATTAATGGCTACTTGTTGTTAACGGCACCACTTTTACCAGAGGCAGCGCAAGCCAAGTGGAAACAAGATCTGCAATGGCTGACGCAAGTGATGCTGGATAACTACCACTCCGACAAAGAGCAGCGCTTTTATGGCGCGATACACCACAAAGCGGTAATGATGCCAGATGCGAAACACAATGATTTTGGACACACCATCAAAGCGTATTGGATGACGTATCTCACTGGTCAGTTGTTGGAGAAATCCAATTGGACAGAGTTTGGTTTCAAAGGAATGAAACACACGCTTAAACAAGCGCAATACCAGCAAAACTTTGAGCAAGTCAAAGCGCTTTTCTCACCAGAATGGCAGGGTAAATGGACGCAAGAGAGCATTCCTGCTTGGCAATCAAGACCGCACAAACACTATAGCTCGTCTTGGGAATGGGCAGAACTCGATCAAGCGGCGATGACGGTTTCTCTTGTCGATGATTCGATGAAAGAAACGTTGCAATACACGTTACCCACCTTTATGGACGTGTGGGTGGATCATCAATACGGAGGTGTTGGTCTGAATCCTAAATCAACCAAAGCGTTCCATTGGGGAAATGGTTACCACCAGTTTGAACATGCGTTGGTCGGGTATTTGTACGCGCAACAAATGGCAAAACAGCCCGCTAAGCTTTACTACGCGCGACCAGCCGAGAGTAAAATACCACTTAATCCATATTACTTTAACGCGGATATAAAAGCGCTTTCATCGCAAAGTGATGGAGTCACTACCGCAACGTTCACCAATATTCGACCATAACTTGGTCGATGGTGGTGTGGTGGTTAAAGTCTGCGTGCAAACTAACAAAACCCAATGGTAAACTGCGGGTCTGTTTTACATAGTATTTAAAGGTAATTTGATGAACCCGATTCTTGCGATGTTGAAAGAAAACAATATTAGCGACGAGCAAATCAACGAGCTATTTCAGGCGTTAACTCAAAACCCTCTGGCTGCAATGGCAACTATCAGCCAACTAGGTCTGCCACAAGATCAGCTTCAAGCGTTAATGGCGCAGGTAATGCAAAACCCTGTACTGATTAAAGAAGCAGTGGAAGAGCTGGGCCTAGACTTCTCCAAAGTAGTAGAAGCCAAAGCGAAGCTACAGCAGTAATCGAGCTTTCGATAAAAACAAAAGCCGCCAGAGCCAAATGGTTCTGGCGGCTTTTTTACATCAGATGAAAGGTACGAGACTCCAACGGGAAAGCGAATAGGTTGAGCTTAACTTGGTGCTTGCATAAAAAATTAAGTGCGACTCTAGTCACTTCGTATGAACTCACGGGTGCTATTGGCAATAAATGAATTGTTTCTAATACATAGAACGTATTAACATGGTTGCACTGGACCTATATGAGTAAATTCATTGAATATACAATTTGAGAGAGAGGGTTTAGTTTTAAAAAATAATAGTTAGTTGGAATCTAGGTTAAATGAAAATAAATATATTTAAAAAGCTACAAGTTGTATTTCTTGTGGTGTCAGCATCTTTAATGGTGGGGTGTTCATCTATAGATGCGCATGCTGGTGGCGGATACGGAAAGCCGTTTTCAGGCGCCGCGTTATCAGTCGCACGACAACCTTGCTATTTAAGATCTGATATTACTTCCATCGCGTTATATCCACTTTCATTGATTGACATCCCTTTGTCGTTAGCAACGGACGTTGTGTTTCTTCCTGTTGATTTAGTCATGGTAGCTACACCCACAACGAGTTATGGCGGTGTTGTTTCTCTAGGTTGTCCAAGCGGAAGCATGATCTAAAACGCTTATTTTATTCAAATAAATGGAAGGAAATGAAAGTGGAATCGAAAAATAATTACTCAACAGAAAACAACGCTCCCTCGGTGCTCTTTGTAACGTCGCTTTTGTGTTTGGCATCAGTTTGTTTGGCCATACTGCTATTTATTATTGAGTACATTTCTGGCATGGAAATGAACGGTGTCGGCTTTCTTGGGACGTTAATACCAGCGATGAGTGTAGGATATTATTTTGGCTATAAAACAGGGAATATAATGCCTTCGACAACGAGATGGTATTCAGTGCTGCTTTGGAATCTATCGAGCTTAGTGGTGTTTTCTCTCATCTTAATGTTTTTGGGCATCTCTATATTTGAACTGATAGCGGAACTAGGCTGGTTCAGTATTATTATCGTTGTATTAACGTTAATAACCGTTTGTCTCGGGTACTTTATTTTCAAGAGTGGTGAAAAAATGGCGATTAAGGTTTTGCTAAAAGCGCAAAAGAGTGCGTAACTCACATATAACGAACGCTTAAAGATAGATACGTAAAAAAGATGCCAGCCATATCGCGCTGGCGTTATTGTTTTCTCTTTCTTTGTGCCTCTTTGGTCTCAAGCAAAATCGAATGTTTTAGACGAAACGGTCTTTCCACGAAAACTCAACATGTTTATGTCTGCCGAAACGTGTGTATAATTCGCCGGAAATTACGATTTACAGATAACGAAAGGTAAGTATGGCAGTCCTCGAAATTCTCTCCATTCCAGACCCAAGGCTTAAAGTAAAAGCAGAAAAAGTCACTGATGTATCGACAGTACAAACGTTGATCGACGATATGCTAGAAACACTTTACGCAACGGGCAATGGCATCGGTTTAGCTTCAACCCAAGTGGGCAGAAAAGAAGCGGTTGTTGTCATCGATATCTCTGACGAACGCAATGACCCTTTAATCTTGGTTAACCCAGAAGTGGTGAGCGGAGAAAACAAAGCACTTGGTCAAGAAGGGTGCCTATCTGTTCCCGAATACTACGCCGATGTTGAGCGTTACACATCAGTTGTTGTGTCTGCATTGGACCGTGATGGTAACCCGATGACAATCGAGAGCGATGAGTTTTTAGCGATTGTGATGCAGCACGAAATCGACCACTTATCTGGTAACTTGTTCATTGATTATCTTTCACCGCTAAAGCAAAAAATGGCGATGAAAAAAGTGAAGAAGTACGTAAAAGCGCAAGCTAAGTAATATGAAAAGAAGTAACTCACAACCGCGAGTTGCTTCCTTTTAAATCAAGAATAAGTAGAGTGTTTTATCTCTGTTTTTGGGGGACATAACGCTTTACGACCTTCATAAGCCTTTGAAATGAAGAACAGTCCATATGTGACTCATGAGGGCAGGTGGCAACATGGTTTAGGCTGTCTCGCACCGCTTTCAAACGTTTTATTTGCTCATCAATCTCAAGTGCCTTTTTCGTTAGTAAGTCACGATCGATATATGGCTTTGAAACTTCTGATTGATTCAACATTTCTGCCATTTCGTTAAGCGATATTCCAGCGATACGCCCCAAACTAATTAAATTGAGTGTATTGAGTACCTCTGGTGAATATTGGCGTCTCAATCCATTCCTTCCTATCGAGCGAATTAACCCCAGCTGTTCGTAGTACCTGAGCGTTGAAGTCGGCAATCCTGATTTTCTAACCACTTCTGCAATATCCATATTATTCCCCATTGACTTCAAGTTGGCTTTAAGTTGTAGCATGTAACTAAGACCTTAACAAATCAAAAACATGAGGAGAGAAAAATGCTGCTTTTAATGGGATTGCAAGCGGTGCTAATAGGGATTGGTGCCACTTTGATAATGGATTTATGGGCATGGTTACAAAGGAGAGTGTTTGGTATTCCTTCATTAAACTATGCGTTGGTTGCGCGCTGGGTTTTGTACATGCCCCAAGGAAAGCTTATGCATGCGCCAATTATGGCGTCAGAGGCGATGCCGGGAGAAAAGTCACTTGGCTGGTTTTTGCATTATGCCATCGGCGTTACTTTCGCTTTGGCTCACGTTACTGTTTTTGGTCATCATTGGTTGGTAGAGCCCAGTCTAATGCCCAGCTTAATTACAGGCGTGGTAACGTTGATCTTCCCATTTTTGGTCATTCAACCTTGTCTAGGATTTGGTTTTGCTGCGAGTAAAACCCCAACACCTTGGAAAGCCCGTTTTCTTAGCACATTGGCGCATTTGGGTTATGGTTTGGGTTTATTCATAGCCGGGTTTGCAATCAAAGTTACGAGCCAGTATTTTGCATAGATAAAATGAGCATCATGCAAACGAGTGGTTTTTATCTATGATGCTCAACTCTTGGTTGTTTTTTGCGCTTTGATCATAGTTGACCGATATGTCTAAAGTCTGTTGCATTTATCCAAGACGTAAAGTCGGCAGACATTTAACATTGCCTTAACGTCAGAATGGCAAGCGGTTTACCAAGAAAAACTAAAATTATCTGGTTTGTCATAAAGAATATTAAGGGTTTCAGATGGCTTCAAAAGTGGCAGGGATATCAATACTGAGTTTATTGGCAGCGCCAGTTGCGATGGGAGAAACAGCCAGTGCTTATGATTTATGTTTGCTAGACAAAATAAAGCAAAGCAAAGGTGAAGAAACCATAAAGAGCATTCGCGCGCAGTGTGAGCTTGACACAGTAACCAGCACAGTGCCCGCTGATCCAGAAATTGAAGAGCCTGAAGAACTTCAGGAAAGTTTGGTCGACAAGCGTTTGGAATCAGAACGAGAAAACGCGTTCGAACCGTTTAGTCTGGTCGCGCATCGCGTTAACTATATTCTTCCGTTTACGTACAGTGATCGTGTAAATAAACGCGCGTATGCCGACACCAAATACGGCGATGAACTGCGTAAGGAAGAAGCGGAGTTCCAAATCAGTTTTAAAGTACCAATGAACTATGATGACTTGTTGTTTGATGGCGATGGTCTGTTTTTTGGAATGACTCTTAAATCATTTTGGCAGGTATACACGGGTGCAGCATCTCGTCCATTCCGTGAAACCAATTATCGTCCAGAGCTTTTTTACTACACCCCAACTGACTGGAAACCACTTGATGGTTCGACTTGGTTAGGTTTTGGTATTGAACATGAGTCTAACGGTCAAAGACAGGAGCTATCGCGCAGTTGGAACCGTGTCTATGCCAACGTAACCTTTGCAAAAGACAATTTTGCGGTTTCTATCCAGCCTTGGTGGCGTATACCTGAAGATGAAAAGACATCGCCTAATGATCCCAAAGGTGATGATAACCCGGATATCGAAGACTATATGGGACACTTTGAGCTATCGAGTGCTTACAAGTGGAATGGTTACGAGTTTACCTTTTTAGGTCGCCAGAACTTTCAGACACATAAGGGTTTTGCAGAACTGGGTGTGTCATTTCCGATTTGGGGCAAAGTTCAGGGGTACGCACAATACTCAGCGGGTTATGGTAAGAGCTTGATCGACTATGATCATAATCAGCAGCGGATTGGTGTTGGTATTGCAATCAACGGTGTTTTGTAGTTTTTCGTAGATGGATAGAAATTAACACTGGCAATTGAAATTTCAATATTTAGAATGCGAGGCTGAAATTGATTTCTAACCTAGAGTGATTTTATGCTTCGTGATTACACCTTCGATTGTCTTGTAACTATGCCTCGCCATGAGCTGGAAGAGTTTAGTGCTCGTATGATCAGTAAAATGGTGCCAGAAGACGTGATGAATGAGCTGTTCACTTTTGATCAAGAAGAAGTGGATAGTGAAGACCGCATGTTGTCTGCACGTCTTGATGCAATGCTACGCATGACAGCAATCGCGCTGAGTGAAATTCAACAAGCGTTTGATGACTCAGACAACGCAAAGCAAAATAGCGAGCGAATGACGCGATTGGTGCTTTGGCATTTCTACGCGATCTCATTCCGTTTGGAAGAGGCCATCACGCTAGAAACACACTGTGCTCTAGTGGAAAAGCTACTCGAAAATACACCTTCGGATGTTTTTGATTGGGTAAAAACATTGACGGAACTTCTGCACACTTACGCTGAAATCAACGCGAAAGAAAACCCTCAAGACTAAGGTTTTTGTCGTTAATCCTTCAGTAAACAAGGCGAGCCATCCGGTTCGCCTTGTTTTATTTTTGCATCTGTAAAATCCGCAGTTTTGTACTTTTGACGTACACCACAAGCCTCGCTTTAGGTTCGCTTCTCACTAGCGAATAGGGCGATTCCTTCTTACACTAAAATCAAAGTGTTTGTTTTCGAACACTTTAATGCGTCATTAAGGTGTGTCTTCCAATCCACTTAAATACGGATAATTTATGTCGGAGAACGTTCTGGTTTTTAAATTTGAGCCTATTTTGAAGCGTATATGCCTTCTATCTCGGCTACATTTTCGTTGCGGGCGTAAATAATGGACCCGTTAACGCAAGGTTTACTTGGCGCTGCTTTGCCACAGTCTGCAAGTAACAAGCGGCACATTGTGGCTGCTGGCGTGTTAGGCGTGGTTTCAGGGATGGCACCGGATTTGGATGTACTTATCCGTTCATCAACTGACCCATTGCTGTTTTTGGAATATCACCGACACTTTACCCATTCATTGTTGTTTATCCCTTTTGGCAGCTTTCTCTGTGCTTTAGTGTTGTATCCGTTGTTAGCAAAAAAGCGAGGACTAAGCTTCCGGCAGAGTTGGTTTTATTGTGCCCTTGGTTATAGCACCCATGCGCTGTTAGATGCTTGCACCAGCTATGGGACTCAGCTTTTTTGGCCGATAAGCAACACACGCTATGCCTGGAATACGATCTCTGTTATCGATCCCGCTTTCTCACTTCCGATTTTGATCCTGCTTTTCTTTGCCGCACTGAAGCGAAATCGAAGCTACGCGCGTGTCGCATTTCTATGGTCTCTAGCTTATCTGACTCTTGGGGTTATTCAACGAGATAGAGCAGAAGCGGCCGGGTGGAAAATCGTCCAAGAGAGACAGCACAGCGCTTTGCAGCTAAAAGCAAAACCAACCTTCGGGAATCTTTTGGTCTGGAAAGTGATTTATGAAACGGAAGATAACTACTATGTGGATGCGGTAAGAGTGGGGCGTTCAATAAAAATCTACCCAGGCGAATCCACACCAAAGCTCAATGTGAAGACTCAATTTCCATGGCTCGATCCGCAATCGCAGCAAGCGAAAGACATCGAACGTTTCCGTTGGTTTTCAAATGGTTTTGTAGCGCAAGACCCGAATAACGAAATGCGAATTGTTGACGTGCGTTACTCCATCGTTCCAAACCAAATTAACGCGCTGTGGGGCATCAATCTATCCCCAAAAGCCAGCGCGGATGAACACGTCGAATACACTGCTCATCGAGGTAGTACAACGGAAGACCGCCAAACTTTTCTCAATATGCTTACGGATTTTGAGTGATGGTTTTTACTTTGGGTACCGATGCGGTGTCGTAATAACCATCACGCTGACTGAAAGTCCTTCACTAGGGTAGGCTTGCTGGCGAAGAAAACTTTGCCAAACAGAGACTTGTACTTCCAGCCAAGAGACAACAGTCGTTTTGCTAAGCTTTTGTTTTCAATGATAGCGACCTCAACGCCTTGGTAATGATATGGATGGCTTTTAATGTAGTCGATAAATGCAGTAAGCACACCTTGCCCGCGAACGGAGGGCGCAAAGTTGACTGCAACAATGGAAAAGCGCTGACTGCCAACAGGGCAACGGACAAAGCAGTGTCCAAGCGGATGAGTGATGGTCTCGGAAAACTCAGGAAACGCGCGAGACTCTAGCTCTTGAGAAAGCGCATCGTATTGCTGACATAAATGATAAAAAAGTTGTTTCGCTTCACTGTTCATCTCGGTGCCACTTACTTTTAATTTGGTTTAAAGGCATTGATTTCACAAATATTGTAACCATAGTCAGCAAGACAAAACGCGGTGAACTTTTACAGTGGTGATTTCCTATTTTTGAAACCTAACTTGTTACAAATGAAGTTGATTGGATTTTATATGGTACTTGGGGATGAGTGTTTCTAGTTGAAGGGAGAGTACGCTGGTTACTGGATTCTTACCTGAGTTCCTGTATTAAAACGAGAACCACTTGGTTTAATGCCGCTCGTTTAACTACGAGTGGCATCTTTTTGTATTTCGTTATCTTGTACAG
>NZ_WXWT01000452.1:7284-12641 GCF_009904725.1 Vibrio sp. V43_P6S15P86 | reverse complement strand
GCTGAAGCGAAGCGTGAGCAGATCATTGAAGCTGCTCAAGCAGGCGTAAACGGCTACATTGTTAAGCCATTTACTGCTGCAACATTAAAAGAAAAATTAGATAAAATTTTCGAGCGTTTATAACTCTCTCTTTTTCTCTTTGTTATTCGAGTCATTCATACCAATTATTAAATACCTATTAAATGACTCGTTTAGCGTTTTTAAAGTGATAAGAAGAACTAAACGTAAAAGGGTCTATTCAGAATGATCTCACTAGAGCAGGCGAAGTCACTCGTTCAAATGCTAGAAAACGGGGAACAAGACCAAGCCAATATGCTTGTTGCCTCGATCTACGAAGGTGCCGAGAATCCAATGCTGCAAGAAATTGGAGCCTTAACTCGAGACCTTCACGAATCACTCAAGCAGTTCAGTCTCGATCAGCGCATGACCGAAATTGCGAAAGACGAAATCCCTAACGCAAGGGATCGTCTTAATTATGTGATCGAGAAGACAGAGCTAGCAGCCAACAAAACGATGGATGCAGTCGACTGCTGCCTTCCTATCGCTGACAACCTGCATGATTGCCTTCAGAAAGTTCGTCCTCAATGGAATGAACTCATGCACGGGCGCATCGAATTAAGCGAATTCAAAGCACTTTGTCACCGAATCGACGAGCTATTAGTTCAAGTCGAAGGTGACAGCACTGAGTTGCGTGGTCAATTGACCGAAATTCTCATGGCGCAAGACTTCCAAGACCTAACTGGCCAGATTATTCGCCGCGTAATTACGTTGGTAAATGAAGTAGAAGGCCGCTTAGTGGAAATCCTAACCGTATTCTCTGGAAATAAACCTGAAGAACACATTCAAGTTTTGTCAGAACCGGCAGATAAAAAGAATACACAAACAAGCGAAGCCGAAGGCCCGATTCTTCATCCAGAACTGAGAGAAGATGCGGTTTCATCGCAGGACGAAGTCGATGACTTGTTGTCCAGTCTTGGATTTTAAAGGTAACGTATGAGCTACGATTTAGACGAAGATATTCTTCAGGACTTTCTCATTGAGGCTGGGGAAATTCTCGAACTGCTTTCTGAGCAGTTGGTTGAATTGGAAAATAACCCAGAAGACAAAGACTTACTTAATGCAATTTTCCGCGGGTTTCACACCGTAAAAGGCGGTGCTGGCTTCCTGTCTTTGGCAGAGCTAGTCGATACTTGTCATGGTGCGGAGAACGTGTTTGACGTTTTACGAAACGGCCAACGCACGGTCACGCAAAACTTGATGGATACGATGCTAAAAGCGTTGGATACGGTAAATACCCAGTTCCAAGCTGTTCAAGATCGTGAACCATTGGAAGCTGCGGATCCTGCCCTTCTTGAAGAACTTCATCGTCTATGTAAACCTGAATCAGAAGATGAAGTCGCTGCAACCGTGGTTGAAGAACCAGTGGTTACTCCTGAACCTGTCATTCCTGAGCCTGTTATTGAAGAACCAGCCGCGCCAGCGTCAAGTGTCGGCTCTGTTGATGAAATTACCCAAGACGAATTCGAAAAGCTGCTGGATGAGCTTCATGGTAAAGGCTCAGCTCCAGGCGCTTCAGAACCTGCGACACCAACAACGCCATCAGAGCCCCCTCAATCAAGTGCGCCATCAGTTGAAAGTGGCGATATCACTGACGATGAATTTGAGCGTCTACTTGACGAACTTCACGGCGTTGGCAAAAGTCCATCAGCGGCAGAGGCTGCAGCATCTGCACCAGTAGAACCTCCTAAAGCGGCAGAACCAGCTGCGCCAGTTGCATCGTCAGCAAATCAAGATAGTGACTTAATGACGGACGAAGAGTTCGAAAAGTTACTCGATGAGCTACATGGTGCGGGCAAAGGTCCTACGCTAGAAGAACTGGATATGGCAACGAAGCCGGCATCAGCAAACGTAGAGGAAAGCCCTGCGAAACCTGAGCCTGCGGTTAAGCCAGCACCAGCAGCGCCAACTCCGGCTCCAGCACCAAAACCAGAATCTAAACCTGTCGCGGTGAAAGAAGATGCGAAAGCGCCAGCGGTTAAAAAGCCTCAGGCCGAGGCAACCGTTCGTGTCGATACCTCGACGCTTGATACCATCATGAACATGGTTGGTGAGCTTGTATTGGTCCGAAACCGTCTATTAAGCCTTGGTTTGAACAGCGACAATGAAGAAATGTCCAAAGCGGTCGCCAACCTTGATGTCGTAACGGCGGATCTGCAAGGCGCGGTAATGAAAACGCGTATGCAGCCAATCAAGAAAGTATTTGGCCGTTTCCCACGCGTTGTCCGTGACTTGGCGCGCAACTTAAATAAAGACATCGTGCTGGAAATGCGCGGTGAAGAAACCGATCTCGATAAAAACCTTGTAGAAGCATTGGCCGATCCATTGATTCACTTGGTTCGTAACTCGGTTGACCACGGTATTGAAATGCCAGACGACCGCGCGAAAGCAGGTAAATCACGCACAGGTAAAGTGATTTTGTCTGCATCACAAGAAGGGGATCACATTGAGCTATCCATCGTAGATGATGGCGGCGGTATGGACCCGAACAAACTGCGTGGTATCGCGGTTAAGCGCGGTATGATGGACGAAGATGCGGCGGCCCGTTTAACAGACAAAGAGTGCTTCAACCTTATCTTTGCGCCAGGTTTCTCAAGTAAAGATAAAATTTCTGACATCTCTGGCCGTGGCGTTGGCATGGATGTGGTTAAGACGGCGATCAACACCTTAAATGGTTCAATCGATATCGATTCTGAGCTAGGTAAAGGCACTAAGATCACCATCAAAGTACCACTGACGCTTGCGATCCTACCAACACTGATGGTTGGCGTTGGCGGTCATCCGTTTGCACTGCCACTGGCTTCGGTGAGCGAAATCTTCCACTTGGATCTGAGTCGCACAAACGTGGTAGATGGTCAGTTGACGATCATTGTGCGTGAAAAATCTATCCCGCTATTTTACTTACAGAACTGGTTAGCATCCAAATCACAAAACGTCGAAGAGCGTACTGGTCACGGTCATGTGGTTATTGTACAGATCGGTAACCAGCGCGTTGGTTTTGTTGTGGATACGCTTATTGGTCAAGAAGAAGTGGTTATTAAGCCACTCGATAATCTATTGCAAGGCACTCCGGGCATGGCTGGTGCAACAATCACTAGCGATGGCCATATTGCATTAATTCTAGATGTGCCTGATTTACTTAAGCGATATGCTGCGGCTTCACGCCTTTAAGCAAAGCTGACGTTATTAAAAGGAATAAGATGGCGATTAAAGTACTAGTCGTTGATGATTCGAGTTTTTTTCGACGTCGCGTGAGCGAAATCATCAACTCAGAATCGCGCCTAGAAGTGATTGACGTTGCGGTAAATGGCAGAGAGGCGGTTGAGAAAGCCAAATCTCTTAAACCGGACGTCATCACGATGGATATTGAAATGCCAGTGATGGATGGCATTACCGCTGTGCGTGAAATCATGGCAGCGGCTCCAACGCCAATCCTAATGTTTTCGTCCCTGACTCATGACGGGGCGAAAGCCACGCTTGATGCGCTAGATGCGGGCGCATTGGATTTCTTACCGAAAAAGTTTGAAGACATCGCACGTAACCGCGAAGAAGCGGTATCACTGCTTCAGCAACGAGTTATTCAGATTGCTTCGAAGCGCGCTTTTATGCGTCGACCAATCACTCGCGCTGCTGCGAGTACCAATGCGGCAGCTCGTCCACTAGGTTCAAGAACGGCTTCGCCAGCGACTCCAGCTCCTGCTCGACCGGCTGCGGCAAAGTTCCGAGCCTCCGGTAAGAAGTATCAACTGACCGCAATTGGCACGTCGACTGGTGGTCCGGTTGCTTTGCAAAAAATTCTGACGCGTTTACCGATGAACTACCCGCATCCGATCGTATTGATTCAGCATATGCCGGCAACCTTTACTGCTGCATTTGCCAGCCGTTTGAATACCTTGTGTAAGATTCAAGTGAAAGAAGCCCAAGACGGCGATGTCTTACAGCCTGGTGTGGCATACCTTGCTCCAGGTGGTAAGCAAATGATGGTGGATGGTCGAGCGGGGGCTGCTCGTCTTCGTATCATTGATGGCGGCGACCGCATGAACTACAAACCATGTGTGGATGTGACTTTTGGTTCTGCAGCCAAAGTATACGGTGACAAAGTACTCTCTCTAGTGCTGACTGGCATGGGTGCAGACGGTCGTGAAGGCGCTCGCATGTTGAAGTCTGCAGGCTCAACTATTTGGGCTCAAGATGAAGAAAGTTGTGTTGTTTATGGTATGCCCCAAGCTGTTGCTAAAGCAGGCATTTCTTCAGAAGATTTACCGCTTGACCGCATTGCAGAACGCATGTTGGTGGAAGTTGGCCTAGCGTAGGATTCATCATGATTGTTTGGAGTGTAGCTAACCAGAAAGGTGGCGTGGGTAAAACCACCTCAACAGTGACATTAGCGGGTTTGCTGAGTCAAAAAGGTCATCGCGTACTGATGGTCGATACTGACCCTCACGCATCACTGACTACCTATCTTGGTTATGATCCTGACGCAGTAACTTCGAGCCTGTTTGATTTATTCCAGTTGAAGACATTCTCTCGTGAAACGGTGAGGCCGTTAATCCTAGAGACAAAACTGGAAGGGATGGATATCATTCCCGCGCATATGTCCCTTGCGACGCTTGATCGTGTCATGGGGAATCGCAGTGGGATGGGGCTGATCTTAAAACGAGCTCTACAAGCGGTCTCACAAGACTATGATTATGTGTTGATTGACTGCCCGCCAATTCTTGGTGTGATGATGGTCAACGCACTGGCCGCCAGTGACCGAATTTTGATTCCCGTTCAAACCGAGTTTTTGGCGATGAAAGGCTTGGAACGCATGATGCGCACGTTAACCATTATGCAAAAGTCTCGTCCGGGTGGTTTCAAAGTGACTATCGTTCCAACGATGTATGACAAGCGCACCAAAGCGTCTTTGCAGACATTGATGCAACTGAAGAAAGATTACCCAAATCAAGTATGGACCTCTGCGGTGCCGATTGATACCAAATTCCGTGATGCTAGTTTAAAGCATTTGCCAGCATCGCATTTTGCATCTGGTAGTCGTGGTGTGTTTGCGTATAAACAGTTACTGATTTACCTGGAGAGGTTAGCGTTCGATGAGCAGTAACGACGTGCTTTCCAGTGAACAAGCGCTTGATGACTACTTTAATGCGCTATTGGGTGATGAGGCTGAAGCAACGACTCTTGAGGAAGAGCTTGACTTGCTGGCTCAAGAAATATCATCTGCAGAGCCAGAGCCAGAGCCAGAGCCAGAGCCAGAGCCAGAGCCAGAGCCAGAGCCAGAGCCAGAGCCAGAGCCAGAGCCA
>NZ_WXWT01000452.1:0-7216 GCF_009904725.1 Vibrio sp. V43_P6S15P86 | reverse complement strand
GAGCCAGAGCCAGAGCCAGAGCCAGAGCCAGAGCCAGAGCCAGAGCCAGAGCCAGAGCCAGAGCCAGAGCCAGAGCCAGAGCCAGAGCCAGAGCCAGAGCCAGAGCCAGAGCCAGAGCCAGAATTGCAGTTTCAATACTCGGAGCCGGAAACTTACCAGTTTCAAGAAGCGTACCCGCCAGAATTGGAAGCCCCAAACCTGGAAGATGTGCAAAGGTTATTAAGTCAGCTTGAAGCAAGCAACCCTGTAGCCGAGTTAGATATTGATAGTATTCTTGAACAAAATACGATTGATATTGCAGCAGAAATAAAAGCGGCCGAGCCAGACGTACAAACCGTTAGTGAGGCGCCCGAGTTACAAACAGTTGAAGAGATACAAGACTGGGTGATTGATGCGCCAGTTTTTGAGGAAACTCAGCCAGAACTGGTTGAACCTCAATCGGTGATTGAGCATGATGTCAATATAGAATCGAACGTTGATACCGAGCTCGAGACACAAACAGGTTCCGAAATACCAACTGACTGGGAAAGCACGAAGCGAAGTGAAGATTTTCAAGTGCTTTACTTTGATGTGAATGATGTCACGTTTGCCGTACCGCTTGATGAGTTAGGTGGTATTCATCGCATCAGCGAGCTTAACCATTTAATAGGAAAGCCCGCCTGGTATTTGGGGCTACAAACAAATCGTGAGCAACAGTTTGATGTCGTCGATACCGCGAAATGGGTGATGGCAGATAAGCTTCGCGATGACAGTTACAAAGATAATTACCAATACGTTGTCATGCTTGGAGAGAGCATGTGGGGGCTGGCCAGTAACCAACTAATGGGGACGGAAACGCTCAATATCGACAAGGTTCGCTGGCGTGAACAGGCGGGTAAGCGCCCTTGGCTAGCGGGCATGGTAAAAGAAAAAATGTGCGCCTTAATTCATGTCCAGGCGCTCATTGACATGCTAAACGCCGGTTTAGATGTCAAATCACTGAATTAGATTTAAGTCGGGAACGACATTAACGAGGATTAACTATGTCTCAAGCTTTTGAAGTAGAAGTGAAGAAAGATGCATCGAATGACGAAGTTCTTCAGTGGGTGACGTTCCAGCTAGAAGAAGAAACGTACGGCATCAACGTAATGCAAGTTCGTGAAGTACTTCGTTATACTGAAATTGCACCCGTTCCAGGTGCGCCAGATTATGTTCTGGGTATCATCAACCTGCGTGGTAACGTGGTTACTGTTATCGACACGCGTTCGCGTTTCGGCCTGATGGAAGGCGAAGTTACAGATAATACTCGTATTATTGTGATCGAGTCAGAGCGTCAAGTGATTGGTATCTTGGTAGATAGTGTGGCAGAAGTGGTTTACCTACGTTCTTCTGAAATTGACACGACGCCTTCTGTTGGTACTGATGAAAGCGCGAAGTTCATCCAAGGTGTGAGCAACCGTGACGGCAAGCTTCTTATCCTTGTGGATTTGAACAAGCTCCTAACGGATGACGAATGGGACGAGATGGCTCACCTATAATGGGCTGAATAATGATGGCTGAAGAGACTCTTTTATCTGTTCCATTCCTTGCGGGTGGCGTCGCTTTTATCGTGTTGGTGTTGGTTGTTTTGCAACTGCGCATTCGCTCGGGGTTGCAAAAGCAAGTAGACCAGCAACGAGCACAGTCTCGACATGTAGATAAAGAAGTACAAAAGTTGAGTAAGCAGTTACTCGAAGTGCGTTCGGTTGTCGTTGGTCTTGGACAAAAAGTAACGGAACAACAAGACATTATTCAGCACCTAAACGAGAGAATTCGTGAACTCGAGCACGCTGATACTGATGGTCGCTTGTACAGTCGAGCTTCTAAAATGGTACAGCTTGGTGCAGATATCAATGAGCTCATTGAAGAGTGTGAACTGCCAAAAGCTGAAGCGGAATTGATGCTTTCACTACAGAAAAAACTGGCGGGAAAAGAGAAAATTCCACCACTAAGCGGTCAGCCATCAGATGATGCAGAATACCCGGCGCGTGGACGTCGTCGACGCTAAAGGTTTTAAAGCGATAAAAAGAGGCGATAAGCCTCTTTTTTTGTGTTCGGTTACTAATTATCTTTTTGCAATACAGCCCTAGATTACCTTAAGCTCTTTTCATTCTTAGCACTCGCTCCCCAAGTTAAAATGAGAGCTTATAACTACGTATAGTTAATTTTATTAAAGTGTGACGATTAATTAACAAAAATACATGAACTTACATACATCCCAGCCCTCTTATCCTGTTTTGTCATAACTAAGCTGTGCTAATATAGCGCTTCGTTCATTTTTTAGTTGAAGCTCTATGTTAGAAGTATCTAACCTGACAGCGATCCGTGATGAGAGGGTCCTGTTTGAAAACCTGCAGTTTGAAATTAAGCCTGGTGAATTGGTCCAGATAGAAGGGCGCAATGGTACTGGCAAAACTACGTTACTACGTATTGTGACAGGTTTAGGTGATAGAGAAGAAGGCATCATTAAGTGGAAAGGAGAAGAGGTTGAAAAATCTCGTGATGTTTTCCATCAAGATCTGCTGTTCTTAGGGCATCAAACTGGAGTGAAACGAGAGCTTACCGCACTAGAAAACTTACGTTTTTACCAATCTATTCAAAATAACCGCTCTTCTGACGAAGAAATCTTCACTGCTTTAACTCAAGTTGGTTTGGCCGGGCGAGAAGATGTGCCTGTAGCACAGCTTTCCGCAGGTCAGCAACGACGAGTGGCACTAGCAAGGTTATGGCTCAGTAAGCAAATTTTATGGATTTTAGATGAACCGTTGACCGCCATCGATAAGCAAGGCGTCAAAGTGCTTGAATCTTTGTTCGCAAGTCACGCTGATAATGGCGGTATTGTCGTGTTGACGACGCATCAAGATATGTTTTCGGACAGCCCGAAACTTAGAAAAATAAAGTTGGGTGATTGATATGATTCCATCTATGACCAACATCATTCGCCGCGAGCTATTGATAGCATTTCGCCGTCAGGCAGACATTCTGAACCCGCTTTGGTTCTTTATTATTGTTATTACTCTGTTTCCTCTTAGTATCGGCCCTGAACCAAATTTGTTAGCACGTATTGCAGCGGGCATTGTTTGGGTTGCCGCATTGCTATCCGCCTTATTATCATTAGAGCGTCTATTTCGTGATGATTTTCAAGACGGTGCATTGGAACAAATGATGCTAATGCCGATTCCATTGCAACTTGTAGTGGTTTCAAAGGTCATAGCACATTGGTTGTTAACAGGGTTACCTCTGATCCTAATTAGCCCATTATTGGCGGTTTTACTTTCGCTCGATTTCAATACTTGGCTATCTGTTGTACTAACCTTGATGATCGGTACACCGACACTAAGTTTTATTGGAGCTATTGGTGTGGCTTTGACGGTTGGGTTGCAAAAGGGTGGCGTTCTTTTGAGTTTGCTCATTCTTCCGCTCTACATCCCAATTTTGATTTTCGCAACATCAGCAATTGATGCCGCCGCGCTTGGTATGGCGTATAACGGTCAACTAGCAATTTTAGGTGCGATGCTAATGGGAGCAATGACATTAACGCCTTTTGCCATTAGTGCCGCATTGAGAGTTAGTGTTAACTAACTCAATAAAGTGCCAATGAAGCGGCGCTTGATCAAAGAATTATTATTAAAGCACTGCTACGGTCTCAACCCTTTAGACAGTGTCCCTGAAGTAAGAGTGAGAACAAAACATGTGGAAATGGCTACATCCTTATGCCAAGCCAGAAACAGCTTACCGTTTGAGTGGTAAGTTTCTGCCTTGGTTTTCTGTATTGGCCCTCGTATGCTTATCGGTTGGTACGGTTTGGGGGCTTGCATTTGCGCCTTCAGATTACCAACAAGGTGACAGTTTCCGAATTATCTACATTCACGTCCCATCAGCTATTTGGTCTATGGGCGTTTATATGTCGATGGCGATTGCGGCATTTATTGGCTTAGTATGGCAAGTACGTCTATCTGATATGGCGGCACTTGCGATGGCGCCGATTGGTGCGGTATTTACCTTTATTGCTCTACTTACTGGTGCCGTTTGGGGTAAGCCAATGTGGGGCACTTGGTGGGTATGGGATGCCCGTCTTACTTCAGAATTGATTCTTCTATTTCTCTATCTTGGTGTTATTGCGCTTTATCACGCGTTTGACGATCAAAAAACAGCCGCAAAAGCGGCGGGTATTTTAGCGATCGTAGGCGTAGTAAACCTACCTATCATTCACTTTTCCGTAGAATGGTGGAACACGCTTCACCAAGGCGCGACGATCACGAAATTTGAACAACCTTCTATTTCATCCGACATGCTTTGGCCGTTATTGCTAAACATCTTTGGCTTTGCGTTCTTCTTTGGTGCCGTGACGATGGTCCGTTTCCGTAACGAAATCATCAGTAAAGAAAGTCACCGCCCTTGGGTGCGCAAACTCGCAACAGAACAAACTCAGTGAGGTAATTGATTATGCATTTTGAATCTCTGAGCGACTTTTTTGCCATGGGTGGCTACGCATCATACGTATGGAGTGCGTTTGGTATTACTTTCTTATCCATGCTGATTCTTCTGATCACTAGCCTTCGCCGCGGTGATGCATTATTGAAAGAAGTGAAAGCAAAAATTGACCGTCAAGCTCGTATCGACGCAGCGAAGAACATGGAGAACACCTTATGAATCCGAGACGTAAAAAGAGGCTAGGTATCGTACTAGCGATCTTTATCGGTATTAGTGCCACCATTGGTTTGATACTTTATGCGCTTAACCAAAATATGGACCTTTTCTACACTCCTACGGAATTGGTTAATGGTAAGCCAGATGGCACCAAGCCAGAAGTAGGCCAGCGTCTGCGTATTGGTGGTATGGTGGTTGTGGGCTCGGTTCGTCGAGATCCTAATTCTTTGAAAGTGAGTTTTGACCTGCACGATGTCGGTCCTAAAGTGACGATTACTTATGACGGTATTCTTCCTGACTTGTTCCGTGAAGGGCAGGGTATTGTAGCTCAAGGTGTGCTGAAAGATGCCACGACGGTTGAGGCATTTGAGGTCCTAGCGAAGCACGATGAAGAATACATGCCACCAGAAATTGCAGAAGCGATGAAGAAAACGCATGAACCGCTTCAATACAGCACCGAACAGAAACAAGGAAGCGGCCAATGATTGCTGAAATCGGTCACTTTGCTCTCATTCTTTCGCTTGCAATGGCAGTACTGCTGAGCGTATTGCCATTGTGGGGAGCATCGAATAATAACACCATGCTCATGAACACAGCGCGACCGCTATCTTGGTCTATGTTCCTGATGCTGTTGTTCTCTTTCGCCATTTTATGTTGGGGATTTTATACCAACGACTTCACGTTACAGTATGTAGCGAGCAACTCGAATAGTCAGCTTCCTTGGTACTACCGTTTAACCGCAGTATGGGGGGCACACGAAGGTTCACTGTTGCTATGGGTTTTAATCCAAGCTGCTTGGACTGTCGCTGTAGCGACATTCAGTCGTGGTATGCCGCAAGAGTCGGTTGCACGTGTACTTGCCGTAATGGGCATGATCTCAGTGGGTTTCCTACTGTTTATCATCCTAACGTCAAACCCATTCCTACGTACGTTACCGTTCTTCCCGGTTGACGGACGTGATTTGAACCCTCTGCTTCAAGACCCAGGTTTGATTGTTCACCCTCCAATGCTTTACATGGGCTACGTTGGTTTCTCGGTTGCCTTCTCCTTTGCGATCGCATCCCTAATGACCGGACGCCTTGATACGGCTTGGGCTCGTTGGTCTCGTCCTTGGACAACCGCTGCATGGGTATTTTTAACACTCGGTATCGCACTAGGCTCTTGGTGGGCTTACTACGAACTTGGCTGGGGTGGCTGGTGGTTCTGGGATCCAGTAGAAAACGCATCATTCATGCCTTGGTTAGCGGGTACCGCATTAATGCACTCTCTTGCCGTGACAGAAAAACGCGGCACATTTAAAGCGTGGACGGTACTATTGGCAATCTCTGCATTTTCGTTGAGTTTGTTGGGCACATTCTTAGTCCGTTCCGGTATTTTAGTATCGGTGCACGCGTTCGCGTCTGACCCGTCGCGCGGTATGTTTATTCTAGGCTTCCTCGTTTTCGTTATCGGCGGCTCTTTATTGCTGTTTGCCGTGAAAGGGGCGGCAGTGCGTGTACGAGGTAACTTCGACTTAGTCTCTCGTGAAAACGCGCTCTTAGCCAACAACGTATTACTTATCGCTGCACTTGTTGTGGTGTTAGTGGGGACACTGTTGCCGCTCGTACATAAGCAGCTTGGTTTGGGGTCGGTTTCTATCGGTGCGCCATTCTTCGACATGCTGTTTGCGTGGTTGATGATGCCATTTGCTTTCCTACTTGGTATTGGTCCACTTATCCGTTGGAAGCGAGACAATTTATCTAAACTTGTGAAACCAATGCTCGTTTCAGGTGTGCTTGCTTTTGCTTTGGCCGCGGTATGCGTATACCTGTTTGCCGACTTCTTCTCAACCATGGCTTACATTGGCTGGGTAATGGCGATTTGGATTATTGCAATGCATGGCTTTGAACTATATGAGCGTGCAACGCACCGTCATGGCTTTAGTGAAGGCGTTCGCAAGCTGCAGCGTAGCCATTGGGCGATGATGTTGGGTCATGTTGGTCTGGCGGTATCTGTTATCGGTATTGCGATGGTACAGAACTACAGCATCGAGCGTGATGTACGTTTAGCACCTGGCGAACACTTCCAAATTCAAGGTTATGATTTCTACTTCTCAGGCCTGCGTGATAAAGATGGTCCAAACTACGATGGCTACATCGCGGATTTTGAGATCACACATGATGGCAAATACGTGAATACGCTTCACGCTGAGAAGCGCTTCTACCGTACGGCTAAGTCTATGATGACCGAAGCAGCCATTGACCGTGGTATTAGCCGCGACCTATACATTGCAATGGGTGAACGTTTAGACGACAACCGATCTTGGGCTGTTCGTATTTACTATAAACCGTTCGTTCGTTGGATTTGGGCTGGCTCTTTGATTATGGCATTAGGCGGCGCACTAGCGATTTCTGATAAACGCTACCGCTTCCGTAAATCGCCGAAGAAAAACGCGAAGTCAAAAGAGCAGGAGGCATAACATGAATAAGAAAATCTTATTTATTCCGCTCGTCGCTTTCATGATTTTGGCGGGCATTTTCGCAACCCAGTTAATGCGCAACCAAGAGGG
>NZ_WXWT01000220.1:0-16820 GCF_009904725.1 Vibrio sp. V43_P6S15P86 | reverse complement strand
GTGATATATCTGAGCAAAAAATAAGCTCATGATAATTAAAAATAATAATCATTCTTGGGTGTTTACTTTTAACTATGAAAACGGAGATTCATATGTCAGAGACGACTCAGGGCCCGACTCACTTTCGCTTGATGTCAAAGTTGAAGGCGATAGGGCCTTACCTGCGCGAACCACAATCGCAAGAAGGGCGCTATTATTTTGATTGTCTATCTGTTTGTGTAGACGACAAAAAATCGCCTGAGAAGCGTGAATTTTGGGGCTGGTGGATGGATTTAGAATCCATCGAAGGAGGCTTTACTGCCAAATATCATATCGGCAAGTACAACAAAGAAGGGCAATGGGTATCTGAAGCCCTGCCTAAAAAAGCGGTAGAGGAAGTGTATCTGACGCAGAGCACATTCCATCAAAAGCTGGTTGATACTTTAGAAGAACACTTCAAATTAGAAGTCGAATATCACACGGAGTCTTTCGATTTCGCTTAATTTGGTTGTTTTCATTTAATACCAAACAAAAAGGTGCGAAAACGCACCTTTTCTCTTGTTAATTCCCTCTTTGATTGTTAAAACATCCTCTCTTTATTTGTTTTTCACTTCAGAAGACATCATGACAACGAATCAACAAAATGCAGTTGTTTCACAACCACAAACTGTCGTTGTGAAACTGGGTACAAGTGTGCTGACAGGCGGCACTCTGGCACTCGACCGTGCTCACATGGTTGAGTTAGCGCGCCAGTGTGCTGAGCTTAAAAAACAAGGCCATTCAGTGGTAATGGTTTCGTCTGGTGCTATTGCAGCAGGCCGTGAGCATCTTGGTTACCCCGCATTGCCCAACGAGATGGCGAGTAAACAATTACTTGCGGCGGTGGGGCAAAGTCGCTTGATTCAAACATGGGAGTCTTTGTTTGGTATTTACGGTATCAAGATCGGCCAAATGCTACTAACTCGTGCTGATTTAGAAGATCGCGAGCGATTCCTAAACGCACGTGACACCATCAATGCGCTCGTTGCGAACGATATTATTCCTATCGTAAACGAAAATGATGCCGTTGCGACCAGCGAGATTAAAGTGGGCGATAACGACAACCTTTCCGCTTTGGTGGGCATTTTGTGTGGCGCAGATAAGCTCTTGCTTTTAACTGACCAAAAAGGTCTGTTTACTGCTGACCCTCGTAAAGACCCGAACGCAGAGCTGATCAAGGAAGTAAAAACCATCGACGATACGCTGCGTAAAATCGCAGGAGGAAGTGGTACAACATTGGGTACAGGCGGTATGGCAACGAAGCTGCAAGCCGCAGACATCGCTCGCCGCGCTGGTATCGAGGTTATTATTGCTGCCGGTAGTGCACCGAATGTTATCTTTGACTCTTTGAGTGCAGAGCCACAAGGCACGCGCTTCCTACCTTGCGCTGAAGCTTTAGAAAACCGTAAACGCTGGATTCTGGCGGGACCTGCGGCATCGGGCGACATCATTATTGATGATGGTGCGGTAAATGCAGTGGTCGGTAAGGGCAGTAGCTTACTTGCTAAGGGGGTAATCAAAGTAAGTGGTGACTTTGCACGAGGCGAAGTGGCGCGTGTAACAAATTCTCACGGTAAGTTGGTGGCTCGTGGCATCAGCGCCTACTCAAGTGATGACCTAACTAAAATTACTGGTAAGCACAGTAAAGATATCATCTCTATTTTGGGGCATGATTATGGCTCTGAGGTGATTCATCGCGATGATTTGGTCGTCATTCAGGAATAGAATTAGAGGGAAGCAAAGTGGATTTAACGAATATGGGTAAAGCTGCTAAAGATGCAGCTTTCGAATTAGCGACAGCGTCAACTGCGCAAAAGAACCAAGCTTTAGCGATCATTGCTGATGAGCTAGAAGCAAACTCCGTTGCTATTTTGGCGGCAAACGCTAAAGACATCGAACTTGGCCGTGAAACGGGTTTAACCGATGCGCTGCTCGATCGCCTTTTGCTTAATGAAGAACGACTGACTGCAATTGCGAATGATGTCCGCAACGTTATTAGCTTGAACGATCCTGTAGGCAGCGAAATCGACAGTAAGGTACTGGAAAATGGGATGTCACTGTCCCGTCGCCGCGTACCACTGGGTGTTGTAGGCGTAATTTATGAAGCGCGTCCTAACGTAACTATTGATATTGCGGCGCTGTGCTTGAAAACCGGCAACGCAAGCATTTTACGTGGCGGCAAAGAGACATTTTTCTCGAATATGGAATTAGTAAAGGTTATTCAGTCTGCGCTAGCAAAGGCGAACCTTCCTGCCGCTTCGGTTCAGTACATTGAAAAGCCAGATCGTGAGCTAGTCTCTCAACTGCTTAAACTGGACGATTACGTCGACATGATCATTCCACGCGGTGGTGCTGGCCTACACAAAATGTGTAAAGAAAACAGCACGATTCCGGTGATTATTGGCGGCTTTGGTATCAGCCATATCTTTGTCGACGAATCCGCTGATCTAGAGAAAGCTCTGAATGTGGTTGAGAACTCTAAAGTTCAACGTCCATCTGCGTGTAACTCATTAGATACGCTGCTCGTGCATGAAAAAATTGCAGCGCAATTCCTACCAATGATCGTAGAGCGCATGAACGATAAAGTGACGTTCGTGGCAGAGCCAAAAGCAAAAGAACTCATGGAGCAAGCGAAACAAGTACGCGATGCTGTTGATGGTGACTTTGATACGGAATGGTTGAGCTACACCCTTGGTGTAAAAGTCGTGTCTGATGTGAAAGATGCAATTGATCATATGCGTGTTCATAACGCGAGCCACTCAGATGCGATCATGACCAATAGTTTGGAAAACTCAGAACTGTTCATCAATTCTGTCGGTTCGGCGGCGGTTTATGTGAATGCTTCAACGCGCTTTACAGACGGTGCGCAATTTGGCCTTGGCGCAGAAGTCGCAGTATCTACGCAAAAGCTACATGCCCGTGGTCCAATGGGCTTAGAAGAGCTAACTAGCTACAAGTGGGTTGGTAAAGCGAATTACTTAGCACGCAGTTAACACATTCAACGAGATCTTGAGTGAAAAAGGGGCCTTTGGGCCCCTTTTTGTTTTGTCTAACATACCAATTCCGCTACACTACATGAGCTTTTATTTCGGTTTGAAAGCGTTATACCCAAATAGCTTTAATAGAGTCCGCATAACCATGAACGCGTGGTTATCCGTGATTGCTCATGAGGTTATTTTGGTATAGATATGGAGGTGATATGCATTGTCCTTTTTGTTCCGAGAACGATACCAAAGTTATTGATTCCCGCTTAGTGGCTGATGGCCATCAAGTTCGACGTCGTCGTCAGTGCTTGGCGTGTAGCGAGCGTTTTACTACGTTTGAAAGCGCAGAGTTAGTGATGCCTAAAGTGATCAAATCGAATGGCAACCGTGAACCATTTGATGAAGATAAAATGGTTGGCGGTATTCAGCGCGCATTAGAGAAACGCCCAGTGAGTGCCGATTCTATAGAGTTAGCGATCAGTATGATCAAATCACAACTGCGTGCGACGGGTGAACGAGAGGTTCCGAGTGAAATGATTGGTAATTTAGTCATGGACCAACTCAAAGAGCTCGACAAGGTCGCTTATATCCGTTTCGCCTCAGTTTACCGCAGCTTTGAAGACATTCGCGAGTTTGGCGAAGAGATTGCCCGCCTAGAAGACTGAGTAGCTCATGACTCAACACACTCCTGAAAGAGCGTTTTCTGATTTAGATTTCGCCATGATGTCACGAGCTATTAAGTTAGCGAGACGTGGCATTTATACCACCGCCCCAAATCCAAATGTGGGGTGCGTCATCGTTCGTGATGAAGAAATTGTTGGTGAGGGCTATCACCACCGCGCTGGTGAGCCGCATGCCGAAGTGCACGCGATGCGCATGGCGGGTGAAAAAGCAGTTGGTGCAACCGCTTATGTGACGCTCGAACCTTGCTCTCATTACGGCCGTACACCGCCATGTGCTGAAGGGCTAATCAAAGCTAAAGTGGCACGTGTGGTTTGCGCAATGGTAGACCCAAACCCTAAAGTTGCGGGGCGGGGCATCCAGATGTTGCGTGATGCCGGAATTGAAGTACAAATCGGCTTGTTAGAGCAAGATGCCCTTGCCCTTAACCCTGGTTTTATAAAGTACATGCGTACAGGCATGCCGTTTGTTCAATTAAAAATGGCAGCCAGTTTGGATGGGCAAAGCGCACTCAGCAATGGGCAGAGCCAATGGATCACCTCCCCAGCGGCCCGCCAAGATGTGCAGCGTTATCGAGCGATGAGTGGTGGTATTCTCTCTACCAGCAAAACGGTGATTGATGATAATGCGTCACTCAATGTGCGTTGGGATGACTTACCTACCAGTGTTCAAGCGCAGTATTTACGAGAAGAACTTCGTCAACCAGTACGTGTAATCTTAGACCGTCAGAACCATTTAACGGATGCGCTCAAGCTGTTCCACACCGATGGAGAGCGAGTTATTGTTAGCCCAGATGGAGACTGTATCCCTCTATTGGACAACGCTGACCAAATTGACTTATCAACGACATTAAAACGTATCTCGGATGAGCACCACATCAATCACTTATGGGTTGAAGCTGGAGCAACGCTAGCCAGCGCGATGATAAAGGCTAATCTTGTAGATGAGCTCATTGTTTACCTTGCGCCAAAACTCATGGGCAGCGATGGTCGGGGGCTTATCGGTGCTTTAGGATTGAGCGCTATGGCTGACGTCATAGATTTAAACATTACAGACGTTCGTATGGTCGGGGTAGACATTCGTATCACCGCCACCATCAAACGTAATGAACTTAGATAAGAAATAGTATGTTTACAGGAATAGTAGAAGCAGTTGGCAAGTTAGCTGCGATTACGCCGAAGGGCGAAGATATCACCGTCACGGTTGAAACGGGGACGCTTGATATGTCAGACGTTAAGTTAGGCGATAGCATTGCGACCAATGGTGTTTGCTTAACGGTAGTTGACTTCGGAAGCCACTATTACAGTGCTGATCTGTCATTAGAAACCTTGAAGAAAACTGGGTTTGCTGAATACCAAGTAGGCGATAAGGTGAATCTAGAAAAAGCCATGTTACCAACAACGCGATTGGGTGGACATATCGTCTCAGGCCATGTCGATGGAGTTGGTGAAATTGTCGAACGCAATTTAGTTGGCCGTGCGATAGAGTTTTGGGTTGCAATGCCAGCGGAAATTAGCAAGTACGTCGCAGAGAAAGGCTCGATTACTGTTGATGGTATTAGCCTAACCGTCAACGACTTACGTAAAAATGCTTTTAAACTGACGATCGTTCCTCATACGAGTGAAGAAACTACGATTGACCAGTTTCAAGTGGGGCGCAAAGTCAACTTAGAAGTTGATGTACTTGCGCGTTATATGGAGCGGTTACTGCAAGGACAGCAAGAAGATAAGGCCGAGTCTCGTATCACGATAGACTTTTTACAGCAAAACGGTTTTGCATAAGTCTTCGGAGTGGCTGCGTGAGGCATGCGATAAAGAGCAGACTCACAGAACACCGCGAGATTCATTGACTTGCTTGGTGCAAAGCTCAAACTATTGACCTAACTAGCATTCACTGCAACATGATTTTTCATTGCTGTCGCAATAACAAATTTAGAATAACGGGATAACAGACTATGCCAATCAGTACGCCACAAGAAATTATTGATGATATTCGCGCAGGCAAAATGGTCATCCTAATGGATGATGAAGACCGCGAGAATGAAGGTGACTTGATCATGGCTGCCGAGCATATTACGCCGGAAGCCATCAACTTTATGGCAACCTATGGCCGTGGCCTGATTTGTTTAACCATGACCAAAGATCGTTGCGAAAGCCTAGGTCTGCCACCAATGGTGCAAGACAATAATGCGCAATACACCACCAACTTTACCGTTTCTATTGAGGCGGCAGAAGGGGTAACGACGGGTATTTCAGCCGCAGATCGCGCACGCACGGTTCAAGCAGCAGTTGCGCCAAACGCCAAAGCTGCAGATTTGGTGCAGCCTGGTCACATCTTCCCTCTCGCAGCTCAAGACGGCGGTGTACTGACTCGCGCAGGTCACACTGAAGCTGGCTGTGATTTGGCTCGTCTTGCTGGTTTAGAGCCAGCATCGGTGATTGTTGAGATCTTAAATGACGACGGCACCATGGCTCGTCGCCCAGATCTAGAGATCTTTGCAGAGAAGCACGGTATTAAATTGGGCACTATTGCCGACCTAATTGAGTACCGCAATAACACTGAGACAACGATTGAACGTGTGGCTGAATGCAAGTTACCGACAGAGTTTGGTGAGTTCACGTTAGTCACGTACAAAGACACCATTGATAACCAAGTGCACTACGCAATGTGCAAGGGCGATTTGAAAGAAAAAGCGCCACTGGTTCGCGTACATCTTCAAGACGTTTTTACCGACTTACTACGTAGCGATCGTAATGCAGAGCGCAGCTGGACACTAGATAAGGCCATGAAACGCATTGGCGAAGAGGGCGGTGTGCTGGTTGTTCTAGGCCATGAAGAATCGACCGATCTACTTATTCATCGTGTGAAGATGTTTGAAGCGCAAGACAAAGGTGAAGCACCAACGCTTGCTAAGAAACAAGGCACGTCTCGCCGTGTTGGTGTGGGGTCACAGATTCTTGCGGATCTCGGTGTACATGATATGCGCCTTTTGTCATCGACCAACAAAAAGTACCACGCGTTAGGTGGTTTTGGTCTGAACGTTGTTGAGTACGTCTGCGAGTAACAACCGAACAATAAGTTCCTAGTCTTTGACGTGCTTAACTCGTCAATGGCTAGGAACCGGTGATTTGCCTCCAATTTCCATTAGATATTGCTCACAAATTTGTGCTAGAATCCGGCGATTCTCACTTGATGAACATATTTCACTTATAAATAGAGTTAAAGGAAAGCTTATGAAAGTGATCGAGGGTGGCTTCCCAGCGCCAAATGCAAAAATTGCTATCGTTATTTCTCGTTTCAACAGTTTTATTAACGAAAGCCTACTTTCTGGTGCGATCGATACACTAAAGCGTCACGGACAAGTAAGCGAAGACAACATCACGGTTGTGCGTTGTCCAGGTGCCGTAGAACTACCTCTAGTAGCTCAGCGTGTTGCTAAAACTGGCAAATTCGACGCTATTGTTTCTCTAGGGTCTGTTATTCGCGGTGGAACGCCTCACTTTGACTATGTTTGTAGTGAAATGAACAAAGGTCTAGCACAAGTGTCTATGGAATTCAGCATTCCAGTAGCATTTGGTGTTTTGACTGTTGATACGATCGATCAAGCGATTGAACGCGCAGGAACCAAGGCTGGTAATAAAGGTGCAGAGGCTGCACTAAGCGCACTTGAAATGATTAATGTACTATCTGAAATTGATTCCTAATGGGGGCCAGTGTGAAACCAGCCGCACGTCGTAACGCACGTCAATTCGCTCTACAGGCGATCTACTCATGGCAAATTACTAAAGAGAATGTTGCCAAGATTGAAGAACAGTTTTTGTCTGGCGACAAATACGATGAAGAAGAACTTCATGCATCTGAGCCAGCGCTTGCTGCTCCAGAGACAGACGTAGCTTACTTCCGTGAACTATTAAGCGGTGTTGTACTTAGCCACGCTGAGCTAGATAGCAAAATTCGTCCATACATCTCTCGTCCTATGCAGGATTTAGATATGATGGAACTTGCTCTTCTTCGCCTTGCTATGTACGAGATGACTCGTCGCGAAGATGTTCCTTACAAAGTTGTTATCAATGAAGCGATTGAACTTGCAAAAGTTTTCGCAGCAGAAGATAGCCACAAGTTTGTGAATGGTGTACTTGATAAAGCAGCACCTCACATTCGTAAGAAATAACGATTTCTTCAATGAAAAGGTCAGCACATGCTGACCTTTTTTGTATCAAAAGCTTTTACATCAAAAAGTAAGTGAATTATGTCTGGTGAATTTAATCTGATAGACAAATACTTCGTCGGGCGTCAGAACCAACGTAAAGATGTCCACCTAGCGGCTGGTGATGATTGCGCACTCGTCAAAGCGCCGGCTAATGTTCAGATTGCGATTAGCACGGATACATTGGTGGCTGGAACGCATTTCTTATCCGACGCAAATCCGGCGTGGGTGGCGCACAAAGCATTGGCTTCTAACATCAGTGATTTGGCAGCGATGGGCGCAACGCCTGCGTGGGTGAGCTTTGCATTAACGATGCCCGAGCCAGATGAAGAATGGCTTGCACCTTTCTGTGATGCATTTTTCGAATTGGCTGATTACTATGGTATTCAGTTAATTGGCGGTGACACCACAAAAGGCCCATTGTGTCTGACTCTGACGGTGCAAGGTTTTGTTCCTGAAGGTAAAGCGCTCACACGTTCCGGAGCAAAGCCAGGGGATTGGGTATACGTAACGGGAAACCTTGGCGATGCAAAAGCTGGCTTGGATGTGATTCTAGATGACTCTCTGCGCAGCAGAGTCGGTGCGGAAGCACTAGAGCGAGCTCATTACCTTAGTTCTCCGCGTGTGCTTGCTGGACAAGCTCTTGTTGGCTTAGCCTCGTCGGCGATAGATATTTCAGATGGTTTAATCTCTGATATTAAGCACATTTTACAGCGATCTCAGGTTGGGGTGAGTATTGATGTCTCTCAGCTACCGATCTCTTCAGAATTAGTCCAGTTTTTAGATGATAAGATCAGCGCGCAGCAGTATGCTTTAGCAAGTGGCGAAGAATACGAGTTGTGTTTTACCGTGCCGGAGCAAAATCGAGGCTCGTTACAAAGCGCTTTATCTCATACTGGCTGTAAGGTCACATGTATTGGTCAAATCCGACCAAATGGAACCTTCGAGCTGCATGATAACAATCAACCACTTGATTGGGACTTAAGTGGCTTCGACCACTTTAAATGATCTGAGCTAAGCTCTAGCCAAGAGCCTGTTACTATTGAGCAGCTCACAGGCATGACGATTGAAACCAAACTAGCAGTATAGGTTTAAGGATATGACCAACCCTCTTTCTCTGATTTCATTAAAGAACCCGTGGCATCTATTGGCGACGGGTTTTGGCAGTGGATTATCCCCGTTTATTCCAGGAACAATGGGGACACTGGCGGCCGTGCCCTTTTTTTTGTTGTTGGCGCAATTGCCATTTTCGGCGTACGTCATTGTTGTTCTGATTTCGTGTGTGATCGGTATTCAAATCTGCCAAGTGACGTCAGCAGACATGAAAGTACATGATCATGGTTCAATCGTATGGGATGAATTTGCGGGTTTTTGGATTACGATGGGTATCGTTCCTGCGCTAAATATTCCGTTGACCGAGTGGAAGTGGTTGCTCACTGGTTTCATCTTGTTCCGTTTTTTCGACATGGTAAAACCGTGGCCAATTGGGTGGCTAGATAAGCGAGTTCACGGTGGGCTGGGTATTATGGTTGATGATATCGTGGCGGGAATTATGGCCGGTGTTGCCCTGTTTCTAGTCGCAAAATACGCAGGCTGGATGAATTAAACGTTGGACATAAAAAAGGGATGCCATGAGCATCCCTTTTTAAATTCTATTTTGCTAAATAATCCAAGATGGATTGTTCAATCCCTTTTGCATCGAGACCAAGCTCTTCATGCAGTTCATCTTGTGTTCCCTGATGAATAAACTCATCTGGTAAACCTAGGTTCAACACAGGTTTAATGATTTTATCTTTCATCATGAACTCAACGACACCAGCACCTGCACCACCTGCGATAACATTTTCTTCTAACGTCACGAGCACATCATGATCTGCGGCTAATTGACGAATTAATGCTTCATCGAGCGGCTTCACAAAGCGCATATCAGCAACAGTGGCGTTAAGGTATTCTGCCGCTTCTAGCGCGTTACCCAAGAAAGTACCAAAGTTCAGAATAGCAACTTTTTCACCTTGGCGAACCATGCGTCCTTTACCGATTTCTAACGCCGTAAACTCAGTTTCGATTTCTACGCCCATCCCGCTACCGCGAGGGTATCGAACCGCACTAGGGCCAGTATGTTTATGGCCAGTGTAAAGCATTTGTCGACATTCGTTTTCGTCACTTGGCGCCATGATCACCATGTTCGGAATACAGCGCATAAAGCTTAGATCGAATGCGCCTTGGTGAGTTTGGCCGTCTGCGCCAACGAGACCTGCACGGTCGATAGCGAACATTACTGGTAAATCCATGATCGCGATATCGTGGATCAGTTGGTCATAACCACGTTGCAAGAAAGTCGAATAGATAGCTACGATTGGATGATCGCCAGCAATTGCCATACCTGTTGCAAGTGTCACAGCGTGTTGCTCAGCAATCGCCACGTCAAAGTATTGGTCTGGGTACTCTTTCGAGAAACGCACCATACCCGAGCCTTCGCGCATCGCTGGCGTAATTGCCATTAGCTTAGGATCTTGGGCCGCCATGTCACATAAAAAATCACCAAAGATCTTTGAATAAGTCGGCTTACCGCCACTGCTTTTCGGTAGACAGTTATGCGTTGGATCGAATTTAGGAACACCGTGGTAGCCGATAGGATCTTTCTCGGCAGGCTCATAACCTTTGCCTTTCTTGGTCATGATGTGCAGGAATTGAGGGCCTTTGAGCTCACGCATGTTTTTTAGCGTTTTGACGAGTTCATTGACGTCGTGTCCATCAATCGGGCCAATGTAATTAAAGCCGAACTCTTCGAACAGAGTACCAGGCACTACCATGCCTTTGAGGTGTTCTTCCGTACGGCGAACCAACTCTTTAATAGGTGGAACACCAGACAACACTTTTTTACCGCCTTCACGGATAGAAGTGTACAAGCTGCCAGAAAGTACTTTCGCAAGGTGGTTATTCAGGGCGCCGACGTTTTCTGAAATCGACATTTCGTTGTCGTTCAAAATCACCAACATATCAGGATGAACGTCGCCAGCGTGGTTCATAGCTTCGAATGCCATGCCTGCTGTAATTGCGCCATCACCAATCACACTGACAATTTTACGACCTTTGCCCTCTTTTTGGGCGCTGATGGCCATGCCAAGACCTGCACTAATCGATGTCGAAGAGTGACCGACAGATAAGGTGTCATATTCACTTTCTTCACGCCAAGGGAAAGGGTGTAGACCATCCTTTTGGCGAATTGTTGGCATTTTATCGCGACGTCCGGTGAGGATTTTATGCGGGTAAGCCTGATGACCAACATCCCAGATCAATTTGTCGATAGGGGTGTTGTAAACATAATGCAGAGCAACAGTTAGCTCCACGGTGCCTAAGCCAGACGCTAAGTGTCCGCTAGATTGGCTCACTGAATTTAGCAGATACGTTCGCAGTTCATCACACAGATTGGGTAATGTTTCTTTCGGAAGGAGACGTAATTCTTCCGGTGTATTTGCTAACGCCAGTGTTGGGTACTTTGAAATATCAAGAGTCATATAAATGCGCGCTTATAGTGTTAATTTTTGCGCTCGATGACATATCGGGCGAACTCTTCGAGTAACTGAGTATTGTATGGGATAGCTTCCAATGCTTGAAGTGCTTCCTGTAACAGAGTTTGAGCTTTCTCTATGGCTCCCTCTAAACCCAGCAGGGAAGGATAAGTGCTCTTATTCAGACCTTGGTCGGAACCTTGAGGCTTACCCAGTGTTTCTGTGTCACTGATGATATCAAGAATATCGTCTTGAACCTGAAACGCTAAACCAATTGCTTTTGAGTAGCGCTCCAAGTGAGGTAGAACCTCGATACCTTTCTCACCAGCAGCTAATGCACCTAATTTTACCGCACAATCAATCAGAGCTCCGGTTTTTTTACGGTGTATCTCTTCCATTTCTTCAAGAGAAACTTGGCGATTTTCTGCGCCTAAATCTAAAGCTTGTCCAACACACATGCCGTTGGCGCCAGAAGAATGCGCCAACGCTTTGATCATGTTGATGCGTTGAGTCTCGGCTGCCGGGTTTAATTGACCATCGGCAATAATGGTGAAGGCGAGAGTTTGTAGTGCATCACCTGTCAGTATTGCGGTTGCTTCATCAAACTTAATATGACAAGTTGGTTGACCTCGACGCAGTTCATCATCGTCCATGGCTGGCAGATCATCATGAATGAGTGAGTAGGCATGTATACATTCGATAGCAGCGGCAGGAGTGTCTAAGTCTTCAGGTTTACAGCCGAGCATTTGACCTGTGATGTAAACAAGAAAAGGGCGAACGCGTTTTCCACCTAGCAAAAGGCCGTATTTCATTGCTTGAATCAATGGCTGCTCTTGATATGGAAGCTGATCGAGCCACAAGTTCAATTGCTGATTGTTTCTTTGTTGAAAAGACGTCAATGTCTGTTGCATCACATTGCTCACTACTGATGGTTATTCTGAATCTGGTTTGAAGTCACTCAGTGGTGCTTCATCATCTTCGCTGAGAAGAATACTTACGCGCTGTTCGGCGTCGCTAAGTTTAGTTTGGCCAGCACGAGCTAAGGCAATGCCTCGTTCAAACTTACGTAGAGCATCATCTAGGGCAAGATCGCCATTTTCTAATTGATCAACCAAGCTATCAAGCTCTTCAATGGTTGCTTCGAATGTCATGTTTTCTGGTTTCTTGACCGCCATCTTTTTTCTGCCTTAATCAAGCCTTGGAGAAGATGCACGAAAGTTACCTTAGCCTAGTAACTTGGTCAAATTTAACCTTATATAATTGTCACAAAATTAGCGTTAAACGAGCCTAAGCGCTGAAACCCCATATTTTGGTTAAGGTTGTTAAGTCTAATTTGTGATCCATTAGCTAAGATTTTTCTAAAAATTCTGCGCGAGTTGTCGATACAGGTAATAATCCGCCCAATGGCAGTATTTGAGTATAGCGTGAGGAGTGCTTTGTGGATTTAGCAACCCTATTAGGTTTGATTGGTGGTTTTGCATTCGTCATTATGGCGATGGTGCTTGGTGGCAGCATCGGCATGTTTGTCGATGTCACGTCGATCCTTATTGTCGTTGGTGGCTCAATATTTGTAGTACTGATGAAGTTCACAATGGGACAGTTCTTTGGTGCAACAAAGATCGCAGGCAAAGCCTTCATGTTTAAAGCGGATGAACCGGAAGACTTGATCGCAAAAATTGTGGAAATGGCCGATGCGGCACGTAAAGGTGGTTTTCTTGCTCTTGAAGAGATGGAAATTAATAACACTTTTATGCAAAAAGGCATTGATTTGCTTGTTGATGGCCATGATGCCGACGTGGTAAGAGCGGCCTTAAAAAAAGACATCGCGCTTACGGATGAACGACATACTCAAGGCACTGGCGTATTTCGCGCCTTTGGTGACGTTGCCCCTGCAATGGGGATGATTGGTACCTTGGTTGGCTTAGTCGCGATGCTTTCAAATATGGATGATCCAAAAGCGATTGGACCAGCAATGGCGGTTGCACTCTTAACCACATTGTATGGCGCGATCCTGTCCAACATGGTGTTTTTCCCTATTGCGGATAAGCTTTCTCTGCGCCGTGACCAAGAAACGCTAAACCGCCGTTTGATCATGGATGGCGTATTAGCGATTCAAGATGGTCAAAACCCGCGAGTGATTGATAGCTACTTGAAGAACTACCTCAACGAAGGTAAACGTGCCCTTGAGATTGACGAGTAACTTGGAGAGTAGTGATGGATGATGAAGATAACAAATGCGATTGTCCGCCACCCGGTCTCCCGTTATGGATGGGGACATTCGCGGACTTAATGTCGCTACTGATGTGTTTCTTTGTTCTTCTGCTCTCGTTTTCTGAGATGGACGTGCTGAAGTTCAAACAGATTGCGGGATCAATGAAATTTGCCTTCGGTGTACAAAATCAACTTGAAGTGAAAGACATTCCCAAAGGTACTAGCATCATTGCTCAAGAGTTTCGACCGGGCCGACCGGAACCAACGCCGATTGATGTCATCATGCAGCAAACCATGGACATCACTCAGCAGACGCTCGAATTTCATGAAGGGGAGTCTGACCGAGCTGGTGGCACAAAGCGTGATGAAGGCAAGTTAACCGGTGGTCAATCGCCAGAAACGTCAACGCAAAACAATCAATCTGCAGAAGCGGACATGCAACAGCAGCAATCTGAAGAGATGTCGCAAGAGATGGAAACCTTGATGGAAAGCATCAAGAAAGCCTTAGAGCGAGAGATTGAACAAGGTGCGATTGAAGTTGAAAATCTTGGCCAACAGATTGTTATACGCATGCGTGAAAAAGGTGCATTCCCTGAAGGTTCGGCCTTCTTGCAGCCTAAATTCCGTCCTTTAGTTCGACAAATTGCAGAGTTAGTAAAAGACGTGCCAGGCATTGTGCGAGTATCAGGTCATACGGACAACCGACCGTTGGACTCAGAGCTTTATCGTTCTAACTGGGATCTCTCTTCTCAGCGCGCCGTATCGGTCGCACAAGAGATGGAGAAGGTGAGAGGCTTCTCTCATCAACGTTTGAGAGTGCGAGGCATGGCAGATACTGAACCATTGTTGCCGAATGATTCTGATGAAAATCGCGCACTTAACCGACGGGTTGAAATCAGCATCATGCAAGGCGAACCACTATACAGTGAAGAAGTGCCTGTAATTCAATAACTAGACTTTGGTTTTAAGTCAGTAGAGAGATAAGAAAGCGAGCAGATTGCTCGCTTTTTTTGTTTTTCCAATCCGCTTGGGTGTATAATCTTGCGCCTTAAAAGTGAGCTCAGACTACTTTTTGTGACTGAAACGCGGTTTTACTGCGTATGAAGCATTGAAGTTGAGTGTCACTCTTTGTTGATTGCGAAACTAACCTGCGAATTAGACTATGAAATTTATTGTAAAGCCCCATCCAGAAATTTTTGTAAAAAGTGAATCTGTGCGTAAGCGCTTCACAAAGATTTTAGAGTGCAACATTCGTAACATCATTAAGAGCCGCACGGAATCTGTCGCGGTATTCAACCGTCGTGATCACATTGAAGTGACCTCTGAGAGTAACGAATTCCACGCTGAAGTTCTTGAGGTTTTGACTCATACACCAGGCATTCACCACGTACTGGAAGTGAAGCAGACCGAATTTAAAGACTTGCACGATATCTTCGAACAAGTACTGGAGCTAAATCGCTCTGCACTCGAAAATAAAACCTTTGTTGTACGTGCGAAGCGTCGCGGTAAGCACGACTTTACCTCTATCGAACTAGAGCGTTATGTCGGCGGTGGTTTAAACCAAGCGATTGAGAGCGCAAGAGTTAAGCTGCAAAACCCAGACGTGACGATCAAGGTGGAAGTCTCGAACGATAAGCTAAACCAAGTGCTGGCTCGTCATAAAGGTCTAGGCGGCTTCCCACTGGGTACGCAAGAAGACGTGTTGAGCTTGCTCTCTGGTGGTTTTGACTCTGGTGTTTCTAGCTATCTGCACATCAAACGTGGCTCAAAAGTACACTACTGTTTCTTTAACCTAGGTGGTCCAGCGCACGAAATCGGCGTTAAGCAGGTTTCTCACTACCTATGGAACAAATACGGCTCTTCAGCAAAAGTACGTTTCATCTCAGTTGATTTCGAACCTGTGGTTGCGGAAATCCTAGAGAAAGTCGATGACGGCCAAATGGGGGTTATCTTGAAGCGTATGTTCATGCGTGCAGCAGGCATGATCGCTCAGAAGATGAAGATAGAAGCATTGGTGACTGGCGAAGCGCTCGGTCAGGTATCGAGTCAAACGCTAACTAACCTCCGCCATATCGATAACGTAACGGACACGTTGATTCTGCGCCCACTTATCAACTGGGATAAAGAAGACATCATTAACCTAGCACGCGAAATCGGCACAGAAGACTTTGCGAAGACTATGCCAGAGTATTGTGGTGTTATTTCTAAGAAGCCGACAGTAAAAGCGATTAAAGCGAAGCTAGAAGCGGAAGAAGAGAAGTTTGACTTTAGCATTCTTGAGCAAGTAGTTCGTGATGCACGCATGATGGACATTCGTGATATCGCGAAAGAGTCTGAGCAAGCAGCACCAGAAGTCGAGCAGGTTGAAGCGGTAGAAGAGCACGCGGTTGTGCTAGATATTCGTAGTCCTGAAGAGGAAGACGATAACCCGCTCGAAATCGAAGGTGTGGATGTGAAACATATCCCATTCTACAAGTTGGGTACACAGTTTGGTGATTTAGACCAATCTAAGACATATCTATTGTACTGTGACCGTGGGGTGATGAGCCGTCTGCAAGCACTTTACTTGCAAGAGCAAGGCTTCAATAACGTAAAAGTTTACCGCCCATAGTTGACTGATAAAAAGACGTTAAAAGGCGCAAATTGAGACATCAATTTGCGCCTTTTTTGTTTTTGATCGCGTTACAGCTAATCATTACTTAGCATAATGTTGAGGCTTATCGCAAAGCCATACACTTTGTGTTGATATAACGATAATTAATCCGAAAGAAGGGTAATAAAGTGATGTTGCTGCCAGATATGCGGATGAGATTTTCGATAGATAAAAAAACACCGCCTAATTTAGGCGGTGTAACAAATTTGACAGACAGGTCAAAAATAAATACAGGAAGTATATGTTTTGTCACAGGGAGTGTGGACAAAACATTATGGTAGAAATCTACCTAACTCGAAATACGAGTTTGCAAACACAACATCGCAACAACGAAGCCAATTGATTTCCAAAGAAATCAAGCCGTTCAGGCTCGTGTTGCGGGGTGAAATATAGAATTTATCTGGCTGTTCGACAACGGACATTTTATAATGTTTCAGATTAAAAAAACTAATCCTATTTGAGGTCCCATATGTCTCGCAGATTGCCTCCATTAAATTCGCTTCGAGTCTTCGAAGCGGCTGCTCGCCATCTCAGTTTTACGCGAGCGGCAGAAG
>NZ_WXWT01000160.1:0-12700 GCF_009904725.1 Vibrio sp. V43_P6S15P86 | reverse complement strand
GTACGTGAGTTGTGATGTTAGATGTGGAAAGATTTCTTTATAATAACGGCCACATTAATTGACTGGAATTCCAGTGAAAATTTTACAAGTTAATCTTGGATAAACTATGAACGACGATTTTGAGAAAGATTTCAATCTTGGGGGGAGTGTAGAGCGAGCTTTGTCTGGCAACTACGAGCTTAAAGCTGGGGCTGTTTTCAATGAAGCTTGGCGAGCAACCATCCAGCACTTTTTATCCTTTTCTCCTGCTATTATTGTATTGCTTTTTGTCCAGTTAGGTATTTTCTATATCGCGTTACAACTGCAGTTGGGTGATCTGACCGTTATTCTTGATGCATTTGAGAATCCAGAATCATTCACTAACGATATTGTGTCTTCTATTTATGTCGCGAACTTTAGTTATGAGGTGATCAGCGCCCCAATTTATGCAGGGATCAGCTTGATGGCGATGAGCCATATCGCGGGCCTAAAGACTAAGTTGCGTCATGTAGGCAAAGGGCTGCAGTTTACTATTCCCGTGATCCTAGCAACGCTGATGAGCCTAATGCTGCAAGGCGTAGTTGGTATGATCTTCCCTCTACTGTCCTTGTATCTTTCTTTAGCGTTTAGTCACTCTATCTTGTTGATTTGTGAAAAAAGAGTGCCACCAATGCAGGCGCTACTGTTATCACTTCGCGCTATCAACAAGAAGATTTTTGTTGTCGCAGGGCTTTACTTAGGCGTGATGTTGATGTTTATTGTCGCAGCGATGTTCTACGGTATTGGCTTGATTTTTGTGTTGCCATTCTTCTTTCATTTGAAAGGCATACTCTACCGCGAAATGTTTGGAATTAAGCTCAAGATCGTTGCAACACAGAAAAACGACAATGATCACGATGGTAACTCACAGGTGTTTGATGCCTAATTCTTTAAAATCAATAAGTTTACGAGTGGCGGCTACCTGTATAGCCGCCACTTTCATTTCCATTGGACCGTATTTACACTACGAGCAACAGTTTAAATATGTTGAGAATCCTGATGTGCTGTCCGGGACAATTAAGCATGTCGATTTATCTCATTTGCCATACATTGGTGATATCCCTGACTTCAACGCAATAAAAGACACTAAAGAGAAAAAAGCGGCGTTTTTTGATTTCTTAAGGCCTAAAATAGCACTTGAGAATCAACGAATTCGTCATGAGCGAGCGTTTCTTACTTCTTTAAAGGTGGGACAAATCACTCAAGAGCAAGAAGAGTACGCTCAGAGGCTAGCAGCTCTGTATTCTTTGCCTTTGAGCGACAACAAAGTCGATCACGCGTGGTTGGGTGAAATGCTTGTGCGAGTGAACGTCTTACCAGAAGCGCTGGTTCTAACTCAAGCGGCAAATGAATCTGCGTGGGGCACTTCTCGTTTTGCTACTCAAGCAAACAACTTGTTCGGCCAATGGTGTTATAAAAAGGGCTGTGGAATTGTTCCTGCGCAACGTGGCGCAGGCAAAGCTCATGAAGTTGAAAAATTCGATTCTGTACAGCAGTCGGTTCATGGCTACTTTATGAATGTTAATCGAAACCCAGCGTATGCTGAACTGCGTGAAATCAGAGCTTCTCTAGCCGAAAAGAACAAAGACCTGTTATCGGTCGCAACGGCGTCAGAGCTAACTCATGGATTGCTAGCATATTCTGAACGTGGCATTGCTTATGTACACGATCTTCGCGCGATGATTCGTCATAATAACGCCTACTGGACACAATAAAATAACGGATAAAATGAAAAAGTTAAGCCTAAGTCTATTGGGAAGTGCGGCGCTAATTCTTGTATCGCCAATAACCCAAGCTCAAGAGTACATGTTCACGTACTCGAAGTTATACACCCAACTCAAAAACAACAATAAAGAAGGGCATGACGACGTGAAAGTTGGTGTCTTCTTTGTGGATGCGAAAACCAAGCAAATTTGTACAATAGAAAAAGCTTGGATGGAAAAAGAAGAGCACTATGAAGAGTTTGTTATCCCTGCCTCACAAGAGTTGCCTCTGCCAATCGATAAAAACTTAAAGTCAGCGAATCCGTTGGTTTTTGTCGATACTCCAAAAGATACTCGTTGCGATTACTCACTTGTCGTGATGACCAAAGAACCATTACAGGGTAACGTTTCTTACGAGCAACTTAAGCCTCTTCTACCTCAAATGCAGACGATGCTGGAAGATTTAGGCGGTATGTTTGCGGGTTGGTTTACACCTGAAGTTCAAGGTGTGACGATGGAGTTTGCAAATCAACTGAATGATAAAGTGATTTTCTCAAACGGAACCGAAAAGCCAATTGTCAATGGCAAGATACAAGTCGCACTAAGTGAAATAGGGCAAGGTGGCACAATGACACTACCAGAACCGACGATGCGAGTGCTGCCTTATCTGCCTAACGCAAAGAAGTGAACACTGAGAGTTTAGAAAGGGCTGCAATTGCGGCTCTTTTTTCATTTGTGACCGTAACTAAAGTATCTTTCACACTCTTTTCTTAAAGACTCAATAAGACAAGCATTTAATCCTGCGTAAAAAGCTCGTATAATCCACGCCCCAAAGAAACCCATGTTAGGAAGTCCTAGTCGATTTATCGGCGATGTGAGAGCCCGCAATGAACCAAATAGATACAAGAAAAGAAACCCTAGAATTCAACAAGCTTCAGAAACGCCTGAGAAGACATGTTGGAAATGCCATTACTGATTACAACATGATCGAAGAAGGCGATGTTGTGATGGCATGTATTAGCGGTGGTAAAGATTCATTCGCGATGCTTGATATCCTGCTGAATCTTCAAAAAGCTGCGCCAATCAAATTTGAAGTGGTTGCGGTAAACCTAGACCAAAAACAACCGGGCTTCCCTGAGCACATTCTGCCAGAGTATTTCGAAACACTGAATATCCCTTACTATATCGTAGATAAGGACACTTATTCAGTCGTCAAAGAGAAGGTGCCAGAAGGCAAAACCACTTGTGGTCTGTGTTCACGCCTACGACGTGGTACGTTGTATTCATTTGCAGAGAAGATTGGTGCAACTAAGCTTGCGCTAGGTCATCACATGGATGACATCGTCGAAACAATGTTCTTGAATATGTTCCACGGCTCTCGCCTTAAAGCAATGCCACCAAAGTTACGCTCTGATGATGGTCGTAACGTGGTCATTCGCCCATTAACTTACTGTCGTGAAAAAGATCTTATCAAATACGCTGAGCACAAGGATTTCCCAATTATTCCGTGTAACCTTTGTGGCTCTCAAGAGAACCTTCAGCGTCAATCTATAAAAGCAATGTTGATTGAATGGGATAAGAAGACGCCAGGGCGTGTGGAAGCAATTTTTAAATCAATTCAAAACGTAAGCCCAAGCCAACTAGCAGACCGCGAATTGTTCGACTTTGTTAACTTACCGCTAGATCGTGAAGGTAACCGCGAAGAGTATGAATTTAATGAGGCTGTCGTTTCTTCGACGAATATTGATGAATCAATGTTCATCGATGTTACGAACATCTAACTCGTAAAAAGGAGGTCAATTAGACCTCCTTTTTTGTGCCTAACGCTCTAACTGCCCCAAACAAAAATCCCCCTGTATTAGGGGAATTTATTAGCGTCTGTTTGAAAGCGCTCAATATAGCAATGCTATAAAGAGATTAGGTTGCTGTGTTTGGATCAAGAGGACTAATGTAGCCTTTTGGTTTTAGAGCCAATACATCGCAATTTATTTTATCGATCACGTGCTCAGCTGTATTACCAATAAAGACAGCAGAAAGCCCGGTTCGCCCTGTGGTGCCTAAAATAACCATTGCAGCATTCAAGCGCTCTGCTGCTGCCGGAATGACATCTTCAGGTAAGCCTTGCTCAACAATCGTTTGCTCTTCATCAAGGCCGTGTTTTTGGCGTAATGCTTTCATCGCAGTTAAGTGATGACCTCGAACGGCATCGGTATAAGTTGTTGGATCAAACTCAGGAAGTTCAATGGTAATGTTCGCCGGTGTAACGGGATACGCATTAACAAGGTATGGTTTGGCATCCAGTCGAGTGGTGACTTCTTTTAGTCGCTCGACCATAGCATCGTTGAGATCAATATGAGTTGGATTTTCAGAGCCTACGTGCACCGAGGCAAGAATGCTTGCTTGTTCTGGCCAATCTGCATTTTTAATCAGAAGTACTGGGATAGGGCATTTACGTAACAAGTGCCAATCGGTCGGAGTGAAAATCACAGATTCTAACACGTCGTGCTTACGTGTACCTTTAATGACTAGGTCATGGTTGCCTGCATAGACCTCAGCGATAATTGCTTCGTAAGGACGGTTGTGCCAGACGACACATACATCAAAGTCGAAGCCATCGTTTAGATAAGGTTGAGCAATTTTACGCATCCACTGCTCACGCTGATGAATGACACCTCGACGCATAGCATCTCTTTCATCCACTGATAGCATTGACGTCATGTCATACGAGAAATCGTAAATGGATAAAAAGAAAGTGATTCGGCTTCTAGATACACTTTTCTGAGCTAATTGAACAGCTCTTGCAAGTGCGGGCTGCTCATCATTATTGATGTCAGCTACAACAAGGATCTTACTGTATATACTCATAACTAAGCCCACTTCTATTGCAAAACCAGATACTGAATGTAAATTAAATCAGTATTTTGGAGTACTCACCGTACATTTTTACTGTAGCTTAGTTTGGAGAACTTTTTGAGGACTTTCGAAAGGAATTTATGAGAAATATGATGTAGCTCATTTTCGAGCTACATCAATAATTAGGGTGTATTATTCTTTAGTTACACCAGCAAGTTCCATCAATGCATCGTGGTCTAAGATAGTGATATATTTACCTTTCACACTTAGGATCTCGGATTTTTGGAAACGACCCAACAAGCGACTGATTGTTTCCACTGTAAGACCAAGATAGTTACCAATATCACCACGAGTCATCGTTAAACGAAACTCTCTAGGGCTGAAGCCACGTTGAGAAAAACGAGTTGATAGGTTGTATAGGAAAGCCGCTAGACGTTCTTCTGCATTCTTTTTAGAAAGAAGCAAAATCATTTCCTGATCACCTTTAATTTCGTTACTCATCAAACGCATAATTTGCTGGCGAAGCTTAGGCATTTTACCTGATAGGTCGTCTAAAATTTCGTATGGGATTTCACATACCATCGACGTTTCAAGCGCTTGAGCAAAGCTAGGGTGGGAGTCACCTGTAATGGCATCGAAACCAACTAGGTCTCCGGCCAAGTGAAACGCTGTGATTTGCTCATCACCTTGCTCTGTGATCGTATAGCTCTTGATGGTACCAGAGCGGATAGCGTACAGAGATTTTAGCTCGTCACCAGCCTTAAAAAGCTCTTGTCCTTTTTGGATAGGCTTCTTACGTTCGATGATTTGGTCAAGCTGATCAAGTTCTGCCTCATTCAGAGTGAACGGGATACACAGCTGACTAATGCTACAATCTTGGCAATGAATGGCGCAACCGCCTGATTGGATACGCTTTGTTGCAGGTTTTTCAGAAATCATAACAACCTTTCACTATTTGATATACATCAATATTTTAGCATCGCTTAATCCTAAAGGGTAGCAAAAATGTCACCTCAATAGAGTTTAACGTTATATGAAACCGAGTAACTCTAAGGCTCCTACAGCGGTATACGTACCATAGCCAATAAGGATTAATGCTGAAATATTTCTAAATATTAATGATTTTTGTAATTTCTGAAAATGATTGGCACCATATCCAATAACAATCATTGCAGGTAGCGTTCCGAGTCCAAACGCAAGCATAATTAGGCCGCCGTTCATCGCACTACCAGAAACCGCCGACCAAGTAAGCGCTGAATAAACTAAGCCACATGGTAACCAACCCCAAATAAAGCCAAATGGCAGCGCGTGAAGAGGATGCTTTAATGGCAACAAACTCTTCCCTGCCGGCGAGATAAAGCGCCAGAGATACTGCCCTAGCTTTTCTATTAAAAGTAAGCCTTGCCACCATTTAGCAATATACAGCGCGACCAGAATCATGAATAACGCAGCAATCAGCCTTAACCAACCAAGAGAATGCGTTAACCCACTAAGCTCAGATAAACCTGATATAGCACCACCCACTAATGCACCTATTAAGGTATAACTGATCAATCGTCCGAGGTTGTAGAAGAGGGGGATAAGAGGGGTAGTTTTATTTTTAGCAGAAGAGCCCATGGTAAGCAGAGACGCGATACCACCACACATACCCATACAATGACCGGCTCCTACTAAGCCGATCATCAAAGCACCAATAAAGTCAGGAGTCATAAAGGTCGCTACTTTTTATCACTATTAGATTGGTCTTCTTCGTCGAGAAGAATGTTGTGCCCTTGCCGTTCAAGATCTTCAAACTGATCGCTTCTTACCGCCCAAAGAAAAACGGCGACAGCAACACAAACGAGAACGATAGCGATGGGGATCAATATATAAAGACTTTCCATGTTTGCTTTCTCTACTTATTTCTCTTTGAGCAGGCGCAAAGAGTTAGATACAACGATAATTGAGCTTGCAGACATGCCAACTACTGCAATGTAGGGAGCCACTAAACCTGCGACCGCCAAAGGCAAAATTAACAGGTTGTAACCCAAAGACCAAGCCAAGTTTTCTCGAATAATCTTTCTTGTACGCAGTGCAAGCAAACGTGCCTCTAGTAGCTTTTCGAGATTATCCCCAAGTAACGTCATATCAGCAGAAGCTTTAGCGACATCTGTACCACCGCCCATTGCGACAGAAAGGTGAGCTCCGGCGAGAGTAGGTGCGTCATTGATGCCATCGCCAACCATCATAGTGATACTGTCTTCATCAAGACTCTTAAGGTACGCGAGTTTGTCTTCTGGTTTTGCTGACGCAACGACGTGATCGATACCAATTTCATTCGCTACAGGTTGAGCGTTTGAGAGAGAGTCACCTGTTAGCAGCGTTGTCTTAATTCCAGCGTCAGCAAAACGTTGAACAAAGGCTTTGCTTTCTTTTCGGATAGGGTCGCGGTAGTAAAAACTAGCGACATGCTCGCCATCAACTGAAAGATAGACCGCGTGGCTTTCTTCGCTTTCCTTGCCTTGAACAAAAGCCGTACTGCCTATCTTAACGACTTTGCCATTCCAGATCCCCTCAATCCCTGAACCAATCACGTTTTGCACTTCATACACAACAAAGTCATCATTGGCGTAACTTGCAAAAGAGCGAGCGATAGGATGGTTTGCATGAGCTTCTAATGCCGCGGCTAGAGAGAGACAATCTTCTTTTGGAAGATCACTCAACACTTTTGTATCACAGATCTCAATATCGCCTTTCGTTAGAGTACCTGTTTTATCTACAACTAAGTGGTTGATCTTACATAGCGTCTCGAACACATGACCTTTACGAAGCAAAATGCCAAAGTTTCCCATACGAGAGGTAGCACAGGTGAGAGCCGTTGGAGTCGCAAGAGATAGGGCACATGGACAGGTGGCTACCAACACGGATAGCATGATCCAAAACGCATCATCTGGTTTTGTTTGATGCCAGTACAACCAAGTACCAGCAGAAATAATAAGAATCGCTCCAACAAAGTAACGAGCAACAACGTCTGCAATTTCTGCGATTTTAGGTTTGGAGTGTTGAGCTTCATCTTGTAAACGCACGATATTGGAAATCATTGAGTCAGCTTTGGAACTCATGACCTCTAGCTCAAATGACTCATCACCGTTTAATGTTCCTGCATAAACCGCATCGCCTTCTCGTTTCACCACGTGGACGGATTCACCCGTTAGCATGGATTCATCAATATGAATACGACCCGAAATAACTTTGCCGTCAGCTGGGATATGTTCGCCAGGAAGGACGCGAATACGATCTCCAACTTTAAGAGTTTTCACTGGTATTTGCTCGCCATCCAACGTTGTGGCGATCGCTGGGATTAACTTTAATAGGTTACCACTCGCCGCAGCAGCTTTGCGACGTGCTCGCATCTCTAAAAATCGTCCAACCAATAGGAAGAAAGTGAACATTGAAATCGATTCGAAGAAGACTTCGCCCTGTTCTGTAACGGTTGCTATTAAGCTGGCCACATAGGCAAAAATAAGTGCAATCGAGACAGGCACATCCATACCGAGGGTTCGGCCTTTGATGCTTCGCCACGCATTTAAGTAAAACGGAAGAGCAGAGTAGAGTAGGACTGGCGTAGCAAAGATCAGACTTACCCAACGAAAGTAATTTTTAAACTCCGGTTCTAGGTCACCAAAAACTTCTAGGTACAATGCGACGGCTAGCATCATAACTTGCATGGTAGCTAAACCAGCAATACCTAATCTGTATAAGTATTGCTTCATCATTCGATGATAAGAGGCTTCTTGCTTATCAGCTTCAAATGGTGCGGCTTTATAACCCAATCTATGAATGACAGATAGGAGCTCACTTAATCGCACCTGAGTGTTGTCCCAGGCTAGTAATGCGCGGTTAGTGGTTGTATTCACGCGGATAGACACTAACCCCGCCGTATTAGAGACTTGCTTTTCGATTAACCACGCACAAGCTGCACATGAAACGCCTTCTAAAGAAAGAGTTACTTCAGAGACATTTTCACGATTTCGCACAAATTCTGATTGTACATCTTCATTATCATAATGAATTAAAGCTTGGAGTTGCTCTGGTACTAAATCTGCTTTTTCCGCAGGCACAGTTCTATATTGATAGTAGGATACTAAGCCGCTGTCTACGATGGTTTGAGCAACCGTCTCGCAGCCAGGGCAACACATCTTGCGGGATTCACCGAGTATATCAACTTTAAAATCCGTGTTGGCTGGTACATCTTCACCACAGTGATAACAGGATTCACACATATGCTTACTTCATTAACGGTGTTGACGAGGCTGGAAATTCAACTTTACCTTGGATCATCCATTGTTGGTCATGTGGTTGTAGTTCGACAAACCAAGGGCCTTGAATAGATTCTTCTGCCGTTAGGCGGTAATTACCAGATGCATCCGCCGTAACGAGCTTTGTAAAGTCACGATCAGGAAGAGTACGATGAGTGAAAGTGGCCGTTAGAGCAGGGTAATGAGATAGCTTCCCTTTAGCGAAAACAATCACAACATTGTTATTTTTAGAGGAAATCTCAGCGTTAAGACCTAGGTCACGAGCGACATTCATTTTACTAATGTCGATGTTAATGCCTTTGCCTTTTTTATAGTAATCCTCGGCGACTAAAGAAACAGAGTTGTTCGAGAAAACGACCACAGTAATCACAGTCCAAACTACGACAGTAAGAGGAAGGATGATTAGGAACCACGGCCAAAATTGTTTATACCAAGGCTTTACCATAAAAAAGTTCTCAACAGCTAAATGAAAAAATGTAAGGCGTTAAATTTAAAGGAAAGACAGCCCCTATGAAAGGGGCTGTTATTGCTATGTTACTTAATATCTCAGTTACTTACTCTCTGAGTTACTTAAGCTCCAGACATAAGAGGCAACGAGCTGAACTTTATCTTCACCCAAAATGTCTTTCCACGCGGGCATTACACCTGAGCGGCCGTTCATTACGGTTTCGGTTACAGCTGCACGAGAGTCGCCAAATAGCCAATCTTGGTCTGTAAGATCAGGTGCACCGACTGCAGGGTTACCCTTACCATCAGTACCGTGACAAGCTGCACATACGACGAAACGTGCTTTACCTGCCGCTGCTTCACGAGCATTCACTTTACGACCAGATAGGCTAAGTGTGTAGCTTACAACTTCTTGCACACCTTGCTCACCAAGCGCATCTTTCCATGCTGGCATTTGACCAATACGGCCATGCATGATGGTTGTTACGATTGCAGCTGGTTCACCGCCGTATAGCCATGCATCATCAGTTAGGTTAGGAAAACCTTTCTGACCACGAGCATCAGAGCCGTGACATTGAGAACAGTTTTGCAAAAACAAACGTTGGCCAACTTTCAATGCTTCAGGATCTTGCGCAATTTCAGGTATTGGGCGCAAACCACTATCATTGTGCGCAAGTTTACGGAATGCTTCGCCGAAATATGCATCTGCGTCATCCAGTTCTTTTGCGTATTGGTTTAGTTGCTTGTTCTCTTGTGCTTTAGCGATGGCTTCTTTTGACTCTTCCAGTGAACGCACTGTTTGAGCAGAACTTTGCCAATTTAAAAAGCCCTTGAAGCTACCTAGACCTGGAAATAGGGCTAGATAAACTGCTGCAAACACAAATGTACTTACAAACAGATAAGTCCACCACTTTGGTAGAGGGTTGTTTAGCTCGCGAATACCATCGTACTCGTGGCCCATGTCTTCCCCTTCCTCGACGCCCATTTTATCTTTAGCGCACCAAGTTAGGAGAATCGCACAGCCTACAAGCGTACCGACAGTAATCACGATAATCCAGAGACTCCAGAATGTAGTCATTACTTCTTCACTCCTTGGTTATTTGGGGTCGTTTGTTCTTCGTCAGCAAACACCAAGTTGGCATCTTCTTCAAAGCGTGCTTTACGCTTTTTACTAAATGCCCACCATACGATGCCGATAAAACTAGCGAAGAGTACAACGGTATAAATACTATGAATTGTACCGAAATCCATATGATCCCCTTACTTCATTGCATGACCAAGAGACTGAAGGTAAGCGATGATTGCATCCATCTCTGTTTTACCTTCTACTTCTTTAGCCGAATTCGCGATCTCTTCATCAGTGTATGGAACACCGAACTGATCACGAAATAGCTCAAGTTTCTTCTGCGTTAGCTTACCGTCTAAAACGTTTTCAGCTAACCACGGGAAACCTGGCATGTTTGACTCAGGCACAAGCTCACGAGGATCTAGTAGGTGAACGCGGTGCCATTCATCAGAATAACGACCACCAACACGAGCTAAATCCGGACCTGTACGCTTAGAGCCCCAAAGGAATGGGTGTTCCCAAACACTCTCACCGGCGACAGAGTAGTGACCGTAACGTTCAGTCTCTGAGCGGAAAGGACGAACCATCTGGCTGTGACAAACGTTACAACCTTCACGGATGTAGATGTCACGACCTTCCATCTCCAGAGGAGTGTAAGCACGTAGATTCTCTACAGGTTCAGTCGTTTGCTTTTGGAAAATCAGAGGAGTGATCTCTACAAGAGCACCCCAGCTGATAGCAAACACGATAAAAATAGCCAACAAACCGACATTACGTTCTAAGATTTCGTGGCGATTATTAGAATTATTACTCATTCTTAAATCTCCTTATGCCGGATGTGGGATAGCTTTTAGGCTTTCTTTTGGTGCACTTACCGTTTTGTACGTGTTGTATGCCATTAGGAACATACCAGATAGGAAGATAAATCCACCTAAGAAACGTACAAAGTAGAACGGATAAGACGCTTCTACAGATTCAACAAAACTGTAAGTTAGCGTACCGTCAGAGTTAACCGCGCGCCACATAAGACCTTGCATTACACCAGAGATCCACATCGCAACGATGTAAAGAACGGTACCGATTGTTGCTAGCCAGAAATGCACATTAACTAGACCAACAGAGTACATACGCTCTTGGCCAAATAGGCGAGGTACCAAGTGATATACAGAGCCGATAGAAACCATCGCAACCCAACCTAACGCACCAGAGTGAACGTGACCAATGGTCCAGTCTGTGTAGTGAGAAAGTGCGTTAACCGTCTTAATCGACATCATCGGGCCTTCAAAGGTAGACATACCGTAGAACGACAGTGAAACGATTAGGAAACGTAGGATAGGGTCATAACGAAGCTTATGCCATGCACCAGATAACGTCATAATACCGTTGATCATACCACCCCAAGAAGGAGCAAATAGAACCAGCGACATAACCATACCTAGAGACTGAGTCCAGTCTGGTAGCGCTGTATAATGAAGGTGGTGAGGGCCTGCCCAAATATATAGAGAAATAAGTGCCCAGAAGTGAACGATAGATAGACGGTAAGAATAAACAGGACGTTCAGCTTGTTTAGGAACGAAGTAGTACATCATACCTAGGAAACCAGCGGTCAGTAGGAAACCTACCGCATTGTGTCCATACCACCACTGAACCATCGCATCCACTGCGCCCGAGTAAATCGAGTAAGATTTACCAAGTGACACAGGAATAGCCATGCTGTTCACGATGTGAAGTACTGCTACTGTGATAATAAAGGCACCGAAGAACCAGTTTGCCACATAAATATGTGACGTGTTTCGCTTCACTAGTGTGCCGAAGAACACCACCGCATATGATACCCATACTAGCGCAATTGCGATATCAATAGGCCATTCTAGCTCAGCATACTCTTTACCCGATGTTAAACCGAGAGGCAAAGTAATGGCTGCTGCCAGGATGATTGCTTGCCAACCCCAAAAGGTGAAGGCAACGAGTGGGCCACCAAAAAGACGTGTTTGACATGTGCGCTGTACAACATAATAAGACGTTGCGAACAGAGCACTGGTACCAAACGCAAAAATTACCGCATTAGTATGCAGTGGACGTAAGCGACTGTACGTCAACCACGGCGTATCAAAGTTTAGCTGTGGCCAAACTAATTGAGCGGCAATCAAAACACCAACAGCCATACCAACTATGCCCCATAAAATGGTCACAAGGGTAAATTGGCGAACGACTGTATAGTTGTAGTTTTGTTCAAGCTGCTTTACTTGGCTCATTTGCATGCTTCCAATTTCTAATTAACTACACTTTTACTTCCAACACGACTTGCGTCGTAA
>NZ_WXWT01000179.1:0-12714 GCF_009904725.1 Vibrio sp. V43_P6S15P86 | reverse complement strand
GAACTATAGCAGTGCGCGTGGCTATCAGCAATCTGCTTTCACGCAAACGATAGAAAATTTGCCGCTAAACTCAAAATTTCTAATTTATAACTGGCTGTTTCATAAGCAATTGAGATGTGCAAACTGTTCAAGACAGAAAACAAATTGAGAACTTGATTGAGAGTTTTAATAATTTAAACAAAAGCTTGGCGAAATTTAGACCAGTATGTGCCACCAAGTGTTTCTTTTACGACAAGAATAATGTGAAGTCGCACGAAATTGAGTTTACAATACGGCCCATGAACGAAATAAGAACAAAAGTCCAGTTCGTCGACATTGACGAAGATATGGCGGGTCAGCGCATTGATAATTTTTTGCGCAACCAATTAAAAGACATCCCTAAAAGCATGATTTACCGAATCGTGCGTAAGGGCGAAGTACGTGTAAATAAAAAGCGTATAAAAGCAGAGTACAAGTTAAAAGCAGGCGATCTCGTTCGTATTCCACCGGTGACAGTCGAGAAAAAAGATGACGATGTCGCGCCAAGTACGAAACTAAACAAAGTCGCAGAGTTGGAAGATATGATCATCTTCGAAGATGATCATATGTTAATTCTAAACAAACCATCTGGCACCGCTGTGCATGGTGGCAGTGGCTTAAAGTTTGGCGCGATTGAAGCGCTTAGAGCTCTTCGTCCTCAAGCTCGCTTTCTTGAACTTGTGCATCGTATTGACCGTGATACTTCAGGTATCTTGCTGGTTGCTAAGAAGCGTTCTGCACTTCGTCACTTGCAAGCCCAGTTTCGTGAAAAGACAGTGAAGAAGTTTTACTTAGCTCTTGTCATGGGACAATGGAAAAGCAGTTGTAAGGTTGTGAACGCGCCACTGCTTAAAAACGAAGTGAACAGTATTGTTCGTGTTAACCCTAACGGTAAGCCGTCTGAAACGCGTTTTAAGATTTTGGAAAAGTTTGAACAAGCAACATTGATTCAAGCGAGTCCGATTACTGGTCGAACTCACCAAATCCGAGTTCATACACAATATACGGGCCACCCAATTGCTTGGGATGATCGCTACGGTGACCGTCGCTTTGATGCTTACACAGGTCAAGTTGGTTTAGACCGTTTGTTCCTACACGCGGCAAACATCAAGTTCCAACACCCATCAAATGATGAGTGGATGGAAATCAACGCACCGATGGAACCGAAGCTAGAAAAAGTGTTGGCGGGTTTAAGAAACGCGTAACCATGTTTTCCTCGTGGACACGAAAAGGGAGCCTGTGGTTCCCTTTTATAGTATTTGGATCAAAGGACATCGAGTCCTTGAACATGCAACATATCAATCAAATCAATCAATGGTAGTCCGACAAGTGTGTTCGGGTCTTTCCCCACCAATTTGTTAAACAAACAAATTCCCATTCCTTCGCTTTTAAAGCTGCCTGCGCAGTAAAAAGGTTCTTCCCTGTCGACGTAGCGTTCGATTTGTTCAAGCGTCAAATCTCTAAAGTGTACTTCGAAAGAATCAAAGCCGACTTCTGTATGGTTTGTGACTGTGTTATGTACCGCAAGACCGGTATAGAAAGTGATGACTTTTCCACTTTGAGACAAAAGTTGATTTATTGCGTTGTCTCTATTTAAAGGCTTGCCAACGATTTCACCATTAATGACACAAACCTGGTCACTGCCGATAACTAAACTTGCTTTATCCGTCTGGCAAGATGTTGCTTTCTCTTGGGCCAATCTTTGCACCAGTTCAAGAGGCGTTTCCTGGTCAAACGGTGTTTCATCGCAATCAGGTGATAAACAAATGAACGGTAGTGAAAGCTTTTCAAGCAGTTGTTTACGAAAAGGGGAGGTTGAGGCTAAAACCAGTTGGTAATTTTTCATTTTGAATTACAATTCGTGGGAGCATTTCCGATAGGATAATCGATCAAAAATGATTCTGGCTAATGCTCTGTATGTTAAGCGTAAAAAAGTACAACTTTTTTGCCTTTTTCTTTGACTAATTTTGATTTGGAAGATAATATTCGCGCCCTATGCAAAAGGTAAAAATACCGCGAACGGTTGACCCAGCAAAAGCTGCACAGAAACGATTGGATTACGATGGCATCATCCAAGCTAGTCTTTTCAAGCGCTTAGCGGAAACAACTGAAGGCGTAAAACGCGACGCAGAAGTCTCATTGTCATTTGGGATGGATGAACAGCGACTCGTTGTTATCTCTGGTAAAGCTAACATCGAAGTCGATTTAGAGTGTCAGCGTTGTAATGAGGTATTCGCACATGAGTGCAAAGTTGAATTCCTTTCTACTCCTTACTACGGTGAGAAAACAGAACAGGAAGCACCAGAAATTTATGATTTGGTAGATCTAAATGAATATGGTGAATTAGACCTCATACAACTTGTTGAAGACGAGTTCATCTTAGCATTACCTCAAATTGCGATGCACGATGAAGCGGATTGTAGCGTTGATTCAAATAACATGGTTTTTGGTGAGATTCCTGAAGAAATTGAGGAAGAAAAACCGAATCCATTCGACGTTTTGAAAAGTCTGAAAAAGTAATAGGTGTGGTAGCCGATTCTTCTTCAGGTTTTTAACCCAATAGTATAGGAGTAGGGTCAATGGCCGTACAGAAAAACCGTAAAACTCGTTCTAAGCGCGGTATGCGTCGTTCACACGATGCGCTAACTACAGCTGCTCTATCTGTAGACGCGACTTCTGGTGAAACTCACCTACGCCACAACGTAACTGCTGAAGGTTACTACCGTGGTCAAAAGGTTATCAACAAGTAAGGTTGAACCTTTGCAAAGTATTACCGTTGCACTTGATGCAATGGGCGGGGATTTCGGTCCACGCGTAACAGTGCCTGCCGCCGTGCAGGCACTGTCTCATTTCCCAGAGCTAAAAGTGATTCTTATTGGTGATCAATCTCTGATCACGTCTCAATTATCTCAACTCGGTACCTCGACCAGTTCCCGCTTGACTATTCTTCACAGCGAGAAAGTTATCTCGAACTCAGAAAAACCTTCATTGGCGTTGCGTAATAGCCAAAATAGTTCTATGCGTATGGCTATCGATTTGGTTTCTGAGCAGAAGGCGGATGCTTGTGTTAGTGGTGGCAACACCGGTGCATTAATGGCACTATCGCGTTTCATTCTTAAGTTACTTCCTGGTATTGAACGTCCTGCTTTAGTTTCAGCTTTACCGACGATTACTGGAAAGCGTACTTGGATGCTAGATCTAGGTGCGAATGTATCGTGCGATGCTGATAGTTTGTTCCAATTTGCTGTAATGGGCAGTGCATTAGCAGAAGAACACTTAGGTTGTCCTCCTCGCGTTGCTGTACTCAATATTGGCGCAGAAGAGATTAAAGGTAACGATTTAGTCAAACGTTGCGCAGAAATGCTTTCTCAGACCGACGCGATTAACTTTGTTGGTTATATTGAAGGTAATCAAATTTTGCATGATGTTGCAGACGTCATTGTATGTGATGGGTTTGTCGGCAACGTATGCTTAAAAGCCAGTGAGGGAACAGCTCAACTTTTTATCGAAAAAATTAAAACCAGTATGATGGCGTCAACGATAAAGGGTTGGATTGCTAGAAAGTTGTTTTCTCGGCTATTTAATGAACTAAAAACACTGAACCCCGACCAGTATAACGGCGCAAGTTTGCTAGGATTGCGCGGCATTGTCATAAAAAGCCATGGAAGTGCGGATGTATCTGCGATTGTCAATGCACTTGGCGAGGCAGTACACGAGGTCAAACGACAAGTACCAAGCCGTATTAGCGATCGTTTGGAAGCGGTTTTACTCGAGAGGCATTATTAGTCTTCATGTATAGCAAAATTTTAGGTACTGGCAGCTACCTGCCATCTCAGGTGCGTACAAACGCAGATCTAGAGAAAATGGTAGATACAAGTGATGAGTGGATCGTTGCTCGCACGGGTATTAAAGAGCGTCGAATTGCTGCAGAAAATGAGACTGTAGCGGACATGGCATTCTACGCAGCTGAAAACGCTATCGATATGGCGGGTATTGATAAAAACGATATCGACCTGATTATCGTAGCCACAACGAGCAGTAGCCATACTTTCCCTTCATCTGCGTGTCAGGTGCAGGCAAAGCTTGGCATTAAAGGTTGTCCAGCTTTTGACTTAGCCGCTGCTTGTTCTGGTTTTGTGTACGCATTATCTGTTGCAGACCAACATATTAAATCGGGTATGTGTAAAAACGTACTTGTTATTGGTTCAGATGCTTTGTCTAAAACGTGTGATCCGACAGACCGTTCAACCATTATTCTATTTGGTGATGGTGCTGGAGCCGTTGTCGTAGGCGCTAGCCAAGAGCCAGGTATTATTTCTACCCACATATACTCGGATGGTCAATTCGGTGAGCTACTAAGCCTACCTGTACCTGAGCGTGGTCAAGATGCTGACAAATGGCTTCATATGGCAGGTAACGAAGTATTCAAAGTCGCTGTCACTCAGTTATCGAAACTAGTAAAAGATACGCTTGAAGCCAACAACATGCATAAGTCTGAACTAGACTGGCTAGTACCGCATCAAGCGAACTATCGAATTATTTCGGCAACAGCGAAAAAGCTTTCAATGTCTTTGGACCAAGTCGTGGTGACACTAGACCGACACGGGAATACTTCTGCGGCGACAGTACCGTCTGCGCTGGATGAAGCTGTGCGCGATGGTCGCATTAAACGCGGGCAGACTTTATTGCTAGAGGCGTTTGGTGGCGGTTTCACTTGGGGCTCTGCTCTGGTGAAGTTTTAAGTTTCACGAGAATTCAAAAATTTAAGGTGCACTTGGTGCATCTTATTTCTTTTTACTTTGCTTAAAGGAAAACAACATGAGCAAGTTTGCTATCGTATTTCCAGGTCAAGGTTCTCAAGCTGTAGGTATGCTTGCAGAACTAGGCGAACAATATGACGTAGTAAAACAAACATTTGCAGAAGCATCTGACGCACTAGGTTACGATCTATGGGCGCTTGTTCAAAATGGACCTGCAGAAGATTTAAACGAGACTTTCCGCACTCAACCAGCTTTGCTAGCTTCATCTGTTGCAATCTGGCGTGTATGGCAGGAGCTTGGTTTAGAGCAACCAGCAAACCTAGCCGGTCACAGCCTAGGTGAGTATTCAGCACTTGTATGTGCGGGTGTGATTGACTTTAAAGAAGCAATCAAGCTGGTTGAATTACGCGGTAAGCTAATGCAAGAGGCGGTACCAGCAGGTACTGGCGCTATGTACGCGATTATCGGTTTGGCTGATGATGCGATTGCAAAAGCGTGTGAAGACGCAGCGCAAGGTGAAGTGGTCTCTCCAGTAAACTTTAACTCGCCTGGTCAGGTAGTTATCGCGGGTAGCAAAGACGCAGTAGAGCGTGCGGGAGCGCTATGTAAAGAAGCTGGTGCGAAACGTGCGCTTCCTCTTCCTGTTTCAGTTCCATCACACTGTGCGCTTATGAAGCCAGCAGCGGAAAAACTTGCAGTAGCTCTTGAGTCTATCGAATTTAACTCACCACAGCTGCCAGTTATCAACAACGTTGATGTGGTTGCTGAGACAGATCCTGCAAAAATCAAAGATGCGCTTGTTCGTCAGCTACATAGCCCAGTTCGCTGGACTGAAACAGTCGAGCTTATGCACGAGCAAGGGGTAGAACAGCTTCTTGAGCTTGGTCCTGGTAAGGTTTTAACAGGTCTAACAAAACGTATCGTGAAAACGCTAACTGCAGCAGCAGTGAATGATGTTGCGTCGCTAGACGCGGCGAAGTAATCCATCAAGCGATAAAACTTGCGATAAGAAAAGGAAACACAACATGATGAATCTAGAAGGTAAGATCGCGCTAGTTACCGGCGCAAGCCGTGGTATTGGCCGCGCGATCGCGGAACTTCTTGTAGAGCGCGGTGCGACGGTTATCGGTACGGCTACTTCTGAAAGTGGAGCGGCTGCTATCAGCGAGTATCTTGGTGATAACGGTAAAGGTCTAGCTCTTAACGTGACCGATGTCGAGTCTATCGAAGCGACACTAAAAACGATCAACGAAGAATTTGGTGTGATCGATATTCTGGTGAATAACGCTGGTATTACTCGTGATAACCTATTGATGCGTATGAAAGATGATGAGTGGAACGACATCATCGATACCAACCTAACGCCTATCTACCGCATGTCTAAAGCGGTTTTACGCGGCATGATGAAAAAACGTGCGGGTCGTATCATCAACGTAGGCTCTGTTGTTGGTACCATGGGTAACGCAGGTCAAACTAACTACGCAGCAGCGAAAGCGGGCGTGATTGGTTTTACTAAATCAATGGCTCGTGAAGTTGCGTCTCGTGGTGTAACAGTGAACACTGTTGCCCCTGGTTTCATCGAAACTGACATGACGAAGGCACTAAATGATGAGCAACGTGCGGCAACGTTGTCGAACGTGCCAGCTGGTCGTTTAGGTGACCCACGTGAAATTGCATCAGCAGTAGTTTTCCTTGCTTCTCCTGAAGCAGCGTACATTACTGGTGAAACTTTGCATGTAAATGGTGGCATGTACATGGTTTAATGAGACAGTTTGTGCAAAATAAGCTATTTTACATTGTGAAAAATAGCCTATAGTTGCAGTTAACTGTCATGAACTTGTCATGCTTATGCGCAAGATTTGTGCATGATTTAAGTCAAAAATGTATTGAAATTCGGTTAAATTCGCTAATTTTGTGGTTTGACCAGCAAGGACCCCCTTGCAACTTTCAATAGTTCGAATAAACTACGGAATCATCGCATTAGGCGAAATCTGTAAAGGAAAAGAAAAATGAGCAACATCGAAGAACGCGTAAAGAAAATCATTGTTGAACAGCTAGGTGTAGACGAAGCAGAAGTTAAAAACGAAGCTTCTTTCGTTGACGATCTAGGTGCTGATTCTCTAGACACTGTAGAACTAGTTATGGCTCTAGAAGAGGAATTCGACACTGAGATTCCTGACGAAGAAGCTGAGAAGATCACTACTGTTCAAGCTGCAATCGACTACGTAAACAGCGCTCAGTAATTAGCTCTCCCAGGCGGTCTCCTAGACCGCCTGTGTTCTTTCTAACTTCTTCTATCCTCTCATAGAAATATTCAATTCCCGGAGAATTATATCGTGTCCAAGCGTCGTGTAGTTGTCACTGGCATGGGTATGTTGTCACCGGTAGGCAACACAGTAGAATCATCTTGGAAAGCCCTGCTAGAAGGTCAAAGTGGTATCGTGAATATCGAGCACTTTGATGCTACGAACTTCTCAACTCGTTTTGCAGGTCTTGTTAAAGATTTCGATTGCACAGAGTACATGTCTAAAAAAGATGCTCGTAAGATGGATCTTTTCATCCAGTACGGCATTGCAGCGGGTATTCAAGCTCTTGATAACTCTGGCTTACAAATTACCGAAGAAAATGCGGCTCGAGTTGGTGTTGCTATCGGCTCAGGCATTGGCGGTCTAGATCTGATCGAAACAGGTCACACTGCATTAGTAGAAAAAGGCCCTCGCAAAGTTAGCCCATTTTTTGTTCCTTCGACCATCGTAAATATGGTTGCAGGTAACCTATCTATCATGCGTGGTCTTCGTGGTCCAAATATCGCGATTTCTACAGCATGTACTACTGGCCTACATAACATCGGTCATGCTGCACGAATGATTGCGTACGGCGATGCAGATGCGATGGTTGCTGGTGGCGCAGAAAAAGCGTCTACGCCTCTTGGCATGGCTGGCTTCGGTGCAGCTAAAGCGCTATCTACTCGTAACGACGAACCTCAAAAAGCGTCTCGTCCATGGGATAAAGGCCGTGATGGCTTCGTTCTAGGCGATGGTGCTGGCATGATGGTGCTTGAAGAGTACGAACACGCGAAAGCACGTGGCGCGAAGATTTACGCAGAACTGGTTGGTTTTGGTATGTCTGGCGATGCTTACCACATGACTTCTCCAAGCGAAGATGGCTCTGGTGGTGCACTTGCGATGGAAGCGGCAATGCGTGACGCGAACATCACAGGCACCCAAGTAGGTTATGTGAATGCTCACGGTACATCTACTCCTGCTGGCGACGTTGCAGAAATCAAGGGCGTGAAACGTGCTCTTGGTGAAGAAGGTGCGAAGCAAGTACTTGTATCATCAACTAAGTCTATGACTGGTCACCTATTAGGTGCAGCAGGCTCTGTTGAAGCAATTATCACGGTTATGTCTTTGGTTGACCAAATCGTTCCACCAACGATTAACCTTGATGATCCAGAAGAAGGTCTAGACATCGACCTTGTGCCACACACTGCGCGCAAAGTTGAAGGTATGGAATACGCTATCTGTAACTCGTTTGGCTTTGGTGGTACAAACGGTTCTTTGATCTTCAAAAAGTTCGCTGAGTAACACTATCTAACCTTATTTAGATAAGCGAAACTTGTATTCTAACGGCTCGATGCTTAGCATTGAGCCGTTTTGTTTTATTTGTTGTCTGCTAATTTGAAGGTACGCGAATGTTTTGGGTAAATGGAGTTCCACAAACGCATGTAGAACTGGGTGATCGCGCATTCCAATACGGCGATGGAGGTTTTACCACCATCCTGACCCAAAACGGAGAGTTGCTTTACTGGCAAGAACACATTGAGCGTATGAAGTCCTGCCTTGACGCATTGAAGATCTCTTCCCCTGACTGGCAAGTTGTGCATGATTGGGCAAGCAAAGCGGCTTTATCTGACGCACAAGCGGGGGTGAAAATTCACGTTAGCCGTGGTATTGGTGGGCGAGGGTATAGTCCTAATGGGATTGAAGGCCCTATTGTGACGATCTCCAATTTTGCGTTTCCTTCTCATTACTCTTCTTGGCAAGAAAAAGGCGTGGATTTGGGCGTTTGTGAGACTCGTCTCGGGATCCAACCTTTACTTGCTGGACACAAGCACAACAACCGTTTAGAGCAGATTCTCGCCAAGGCTGAAATCGACGATACCGAGTTTGCAGATGCAATAACGTTAAATGTGCAAAACCATGTCATTGAAACTACAATGGCCAACCTTTTTTGGGTTAAAGGTAATAAAGTATTTACACCGGATCTGACCTTATCTGGCGTTGCGGGCGTAATGCGTCGTAAGGTGCTTGAGTTACTAAAAGTAAGTCATATTGAAGTCATCGAAGGGCGTTTTATACTTCCAGATTTGCTGAGCGCAGACGAGGCTTTCATGTGTAACTCAATATTAGGTGTCGCACCAATTCGCAGCATAGTGGCATCTAACTCTAAGACTATATTTCCGATAGGAAAATTGACTCAACGACTGCAAGGGAATTTAACTACGTGATTAAAAAACTGTTGGCTTTTGTTGTGCTGATCGCAGTGATAGGCGCAGCAGCTGTTTTTTATATAATTTCACAGGCTAAACAATACGTTGAAAAGCCTATTCTATTGGAACAACCTCAGCTGTTTACTGTAGAAAGTGGTACAAGCTTTCATCATGTCATGCGTGCCTTAGTTGAAGATGAGGTAATTGAAACGTCGGAGTACATCCGTTTAATACCTCACTTATATCCAGAACTGTTGCAAGTGCGAGCGGGTACTTATCAACTAGAGCCTGGTATGTCGCTTTCGCAAGCATTGGAGCACCTGAATACCGGAAAAGAATACCAGTTTGCGATCACTTTTGTTGAAGGCAGCCGCTTTTCTGAGTGGGTAGAGCAATTGAAAAGTGCTCCTTATTTAGAGCATGATTTAACCGATCTTTCAGAAAAAGACATGGCTGCGAAGCTTGGAATTGAGAGAGAAAAGCTAGAAGGGTTGTTTTTAGCAGAAACCTACCATTACACAGCGGGTGCGAGTGAAAGCCAGTTGTTAAAACGAGCGCATCGAAAACTCAATAAAATACTGGATGCTAGCTGGGAAGCTCGTCAAGAAAAGCTGCCATTGCAAGACAAATATGAAGCCTTGATTCTGGCGTCTATCATCGAGAAAGAGACGGCCATTGACTCTGAGCGTGAGCGCGTCGCTTCTGTGTTTATCAACCGATTGAACAAACGCATGCGGTTACAAACGGATCCGACGGTTATTTATGGTATGGGTGATGCTTACGACGGAAATATTCGTAAGAAAGATTTGCGCACGCCGACACCATATAACACCTATACCATCAATGGCTTACCTCCAACCCCAATCGCGATGGCAGGTGAAGCCTCTATTGAAGCGGCTTTGAATCCAGAAAGCAGTAACTATTTATATTTCGTAGCAAGTGGAAAGGGCGGACACGTATTTTCGAAATCCCTTGCAGAGCACAATCGTGCTGTTCGAGCCTATTTAAGAGAACTAAGAAAGAACAAATGATGAAAGCAAACTTTATTGTCGTTGAAGGCCTAGAAGGCGCGGGTAAAAGCACTGCGATTAAAACCGTTTTAGATACGCTAAAAGCGGCAGGTATTGAAAATATCGTAAATACTCGTGAGCCAGGAGGCACGCCGCTAGCAGAAAAGATGCGCGCTCTGGTGAAAGAAGAGCATGAAGGCGAAGAACTTAAAGACATGACGGAGTTGCTTCTTCTATATGCTGCACGTGTCCAGTTGGTTGAGAACGTGATCAAACCAGCTTTGGCGAACGGTCAGTGGGTGGTGGGTGACCGCCACGATATGTCGTCGCAGGCTTATCAAGGTGGTGGCCGTCAGATTGACGCGTCGCTAATGAAAAACCTTCGAGACACAACGCTTGGTGATTTTAAACCTGCTTTCACTCTCTATATGGATATCGACCCTCGCGTTGGGCTTGAGCGTGCGCGTGGGCGTGGTGAGCTCGATCGTATCGAGAAGATGGATATCAGCTTCTTTGAACGTACACGAGAGCGTTATTTGGAGATTGCTCATGCTGATCCTTCTATCATTATCATTAACGCTGAGCAGGCGATCGAAGACGTGTCGCGTGATATTCGGGACGCTCTTAACGAGTGGTTAGCTCGTCAATAATAAGTGAAACTTAAATTTAGGTGACTCATGTTAAATGATTATCCATGGTTGCAGCCAGTATGGGATAACCTCAAATTAGGGCTAGAGTCGGACAGAATACCAGGTGCGCTTTTATTGCAAAGCGAGCAAGGCTTAGGCATCGAAAAACTTATCGAGTTTTTTAGCCAAGCACTTCTTTGCCAAAATTACGTCAGTGAAGCGTGCGGTTTTTGCCATAGCTGTCAATTAAATCAATCACAAAACCATCCAGATTTACACTGGATCAAACCAGAAAAAGAAGGAAAAGCGATAACGGTGGACCAAGTTCGAGCTTGCAACCGTCTTGCTCAGGAATCATCACAGCTTAATGGTTATCGCCTATTTGTTATAGAGCCAGCGGACTCTATGAATGAATCGGCATCGAATGCATTGTTAAAAACGCTAGAAGAGCCCGGGGCAAAGTGCTTGTTTTTGCTCGTTACCCACAATCAGGAGCGCCTGCTTCCAACGATTCGTAGCCGTTGCCAACACTGGGTTGTTGCGCCGCCGTCAACGGAACAAGCGATGCAATGGATGCGCGAACAAGGGGCGCAGCAAGTTCCTGCTTACGCCTTAAAACTGAATATGGGCTCTCCGATAAAAACATTGGATGCGTTAAATAATGGCGATCTCGATGCTTACTTGGCTTTTGAGCGCACTTTTATTAAGGCGATGTCTTCTTCTACCTCAGACATTTCTGAGTGTGCTTCTTTAATGGCTAAACACTCGGAACAATCACTAGACTGGGCGTGGTATTTACTGACAGATACTCAGAAAGCGCAGTTTGGTGTATCAGAAGCACAAATGCTTCCTGGCGCTATAAAGTTTCAGCCGAACAACTACAACGGTTTGTACTCATCAGCGAAGGCGCTGATGGACCTCAAAGCTCAGGTGCAAGCCTTTCCTGGTCTAAACCTTGAGCTACTATCAATGAACTGGTTAATTGAATCACGAGAGGCATTATGTTCGTAGATTCTCATTGTCATTTAGACAAATTGAATTACGACGATCTCCACATTAATGTGGAAGACGTTATTAACAAAGCTAAACAAGCAAAGGTAACCGAGCTGCTTTCTGTGGGAGTCACGCTGGATTCTTTCCCTAAAATGATGGAAATGATTGAGCCTTATGAGAATGTTTATGCTTCGTGCGGTGTACACCCACTTGATGTTGAAAGCGACTTTTCGATGGACGTGCTGCGTCACCACGCATCGAATGAAAAAGTCGTTGCCATTGGTGAAACAGGCTTGGATTATCATTATAAGCCAGAAACGGCAGCGTTACAGAAAGAGCGTTTTGAGCAACACGTTGATCTTGCGGTGGAGCTTAACAAACCTTTAATTATCCATACCAGAAACGCACGTGCGGATACTCTAGATATTTTGCGTAAGGGTGGGGCGGAGAAATGTGGTGGTGTTATCCACTGTTTTACAGAAGATCTTCCATTTGCTGAAGCTGCACTTGAGCTGGGGTTTTATATTTCTATCTCGGGGATTGTCACTTTCCGTCAAGCTACAGAGTTGAAAGAAGTGGTGAAGACTCTACCTCTAGAGAAGCTTCTCATTGAGACAGATTCTCCTTACTTGGCTCCAGTCCCTCACCGAGGTAAAGAGAATCAACCTGCTTATGTTGTCGAGGTGGCTTCTTATATTGCGCAACTCAAATCGTGCTCTCTTTCTGAAGTGGCACAAAAAACCACCGAAAATTTCCGAAATCTTTTTTTGCGATGAAAAATCAATAAGAGCATAAAAAAGGAGCGTATGCTC
>NZ_WXWT01000047.1:5523-12730 GCF_009904725.1 Vibrio sp. V43_P6S15P86 | reverse complement strand
ATTCCCAACACCGAGTGATACGGCAACATAGATTCTGGTTTTAAAGGGTCAGAAAAAACGCGCGAACGGTAAACATGTGGGATGTCCTTGGATAGAACTCTTTATAGCTACTAATTTAGTCATCCATAAGTAAGTTCTAGTATTGGACACTGACTACCAGCTACTGACTCAAAATCTCCAATATAACTCACCATCCCCTTAATCTATTACGAGAAGTTGGGGCTGATTAACGGTCAGCGCCTTGACAATGGATACCACTATTACAGTGAAAACGATTTACAGCTTCTGTTGTTGATTCAACAACTTCAAAGCGCAGGACTCTCATTGAAAGAGTGCGAACAATGCTTGGACGGGAAGTTAAGTAGAAGCTTATTGGAAAATCGGCTGACGCAACTCAACCATGAAATTGATAAAAAAATCCACGCTCGTGAGTTACTACTGGCATTACTTGGGGAATGTCCACAAAGAGAGTTACACCATTCTCTTAGTCAAAGTGCGCCTAGCGCTTACTTAAACAGATTAAGTAAGCAGGGTTACAGTGAAAAAGAAGCGCTCAGATTGAAGTTGTTATCAAGAGATATGAACGAACACGAGAGTTACATGAAAGACTTTATGACGGTCTTTGCAACATTAGAAAGATGGGGACCTGAGAGTCACAAGGACTCTTTAAAAGCGATTTCATTAATGTCACCTCAGACAATGACCGATATTTTAGACATTGATTGTGGCATTGACACCTCAACATTACTACTAACCGATAAAAGTACCGCGCACATTACCGCCGTGGATAATGAGCCTATTGCCATCAAACAGCTCGATAAAAAGATCCAAAACGCACAGTTACACGATCGCATTTCTCCTGTTTGTGCTTCCATGACGGAACTGCCATTTCAGGCAAAATGTTTTGATGTCATTTGGGCGGAAGGCTGCGTCTACATTATAGGAATGGAGAACGCACTAAAACAATGGAAGCCTCTGTTAAAAGACAATGGCGTCTTGATGGTGATTGATTTGGTTTGGCTCACTGACTCTCCCGACGAAGATACAAAACAGTTTTGGTTGACAGACTACCCTGATATTTCGATACCTAAACGACTCGCTCTGTTCCAAAAGCATGGCTATGACGTGATCGAACACTTTTCATTAGGCGTCGATGCATGGAAAACTACTGGCAACCGCTGCAAGACCGAGTTGAGGAATTACAAGCTGTTATGTCTGCGTTCCAAGCGTTACTAGACATTCAGAAAGAGATTTCAGTTTATGAGTGCAGTGCCACAAAAGACTTTACCTGTCAGTACTTTATTTTAAAACTCGCAAACTAGAGATAGAGATATGAAATACGCTTTGTACAAACAAGACCAAACTTAAGAAATCATTACACTGTTCAATGACACATTTTCGGATTCAGAAGGTAAAGAAGAAGCTGGTTGATTGCGAAACTTGTAGAAGACTTTCTCACTTTACTAACCAAAGATGAGGATCTTTATGTGTTTATTACTCAAGATGAAAGTGAACGCATGGTCGGTAGCATCATTTTCTCTCACCTATCGTTTCCGAATGATGAAAATATATTCCTTTTATCCCCCGTGGCCGTTGCAACAGATTGTCAAGAGCAAGGTGTAGATCAAAGATTGATCAAATTCGGGTTAGCGACACTGAAAGAAAAAGGCGTCGCCGTTGCCATTACTTACTGGAATATCAACTTTTACTCAAAATCAGGATTCGCTCCAATAAGTCAGGACATAATTCAAGCTCCGCTAGACTTGTCCTAACCAGAAGGTTGGATTGCACAATCTTTAGTCGGTAAAGCGTTCCCTAACATCGAGGAAAAACCAACATGCTTACCCGCTATCGACAATCCTTATTATTGGTAGTTAATTGCGTGAAAGTTCCTTCGTTTCTGAATTTAGATGTCTATGCTTAAACGCTATTTTCTATGCGGCACTCTTACCATACTCACCTACTCACAACGGACATGCCATGTATGTTCTAAGCAATTATTCTTTAATAACCTGTAGAAACCACTGATAACTTTGAGGGCTATAATGAAAGTAAGAAAAGCCGTTTAAGTGACTTACCCTACCTTGTTAACTTCATTGCTGAAGAAGTAAGAGAGGTTGAGGGGAGCATTAAGATCCCAGAAACACTTGAAATGGGCATTCTGGTCGCGCTCCGTGACCCTTCTATTGCTACCTATTGGGTTTTAGCGGATGAGAACAACATTCCCGTAAGGAGTGTCTCTGCGGTTCGCGAGTGGAGCGAGTGGAGCGCTGGTTATTACTGGTGGATTCAAAGCATGTTCTTATCCAAACCACAACGAGGCAAGGGTAGTATGTCATTGCTTTTGGAGCTGCGCCTATATGTTCACAAAGACAACCGCACGACTGTTAGAGCTTATCAAAATGCTCATTTTTCAAAGCCCGATTATGAAATCACAATCTTAAGCAATTGAGTGAACTACCATCCACACTCATCGCAGCCACTTTAGCATTACCCCAATTAGGTCAATTTATGACAAGATATACGTGTCCTGATTCTTAGGTTAGAAAGGTTTGGGGCAAAGGTTACGGTAAACCGAGATTAAAAGTGTCATATGCAGAATTGGAAAAGACTTTCCATATCATCAAGTGGCGAGCGCGAAACGACTTTGAAGCCCATATGCTCGTAGAAACCTACTACCTTTGGGTTTTGTTCGTTTACATCGACTTTGGTTGCGCCTAATTGCTCTATGTTGAATGGTGGGGGAAACTCAATCCAGAACCAATTATCGTTGCTAACCCTGATGTGATTGTCATGACAGGTTATGAATCAGGCAGCTCTGATGATGCAATGGTGATGGGACAAGGCGTCGATGAAGAACTTGCAAAGCAGCGTTTAGCCGGATTTAAAGAGCGCATTGACTGGTCATCTATTGCCGCGGTTAAGAACAACCGCATGTATGCGCTTACCACGGCGCTTGTCGTACTATTCTCAATGGCGCGATGCTGCAGTTCTACGCTAAAGCAATGTACCCAGAACAGTTTAAAGACATCACTCCAAATCAAGCCTACTTAGACTTCTACGCTAAATACTTGTCAGTCACGCCAAGTGGTTCATTTGTCACGCAGTTATAGTCTGCTTTTAGATATGTCAGGTTGAACTCATATCAACATGACTGTACCTTATGTACATATTTATGATTTGTAAAGCAAAAAACTCTAACTGGAATCCTTGACATTATCAGGCGTTATTGCTTTGAGCTTTCTTTGGTAGAAATTACTCACATGAGTGCTCGTACGGCCAATTCACATCACTATACCTTTTATTTTTCTCGATTAGCGGTTGAACGCTTTCGAAATACAGTTCAGGCACCCTATATTCGGTCGTATCCATTGGACTCATTTCGCATTACTAAAACTTGGTCAATATCCTTTTTCCAAAATATTAACTAAATCTGCGCTGAAAAGGAATGGTGCATTTTTGATTTTAACTGATTTGTGCAACAAGCTGTTGCACAATTGGGAAACGGCTTGTTTCACTAACAATCGAGTCTGATTTTAGCCAACAGGTTGTCTCAATTAACCGATTTAAATTGTCATAATGCGAGTGATTGCTGAAGTAGGTTATCCTGGTTCCCAACTATTTCTCCTTTATCGCTACTCCAATGGTACTAAGTGATAGTTTACTTAGAGACGTCGGATCTAGTTCCTCTTCGTTGACATTGTTCAGCTTAACATATAGGCAATATTCAGGAATGTCCCGTTCAATTTCATCAAACTCTCTTCTGCAAAGATGTATAACCAAGCTTCTTGGGTATTGCTCTCTGTGATCCTAACAATATGCCCTGATACCTGACCAAAGTACAATTCAGTACGAACATTACTCGATGTGACGGCAGACTTGAAGCCTTGGTATATCGGTTCCTTCGTTTATCATACCAATACTGATTATCCAAGGAGAATAACCGTTTTTGAATTATTCAACAATCCTCTTAGCATCTAGGTCATGGTAATTGACCATCACACTACGTTGCTTTAATTACTCATGCAAAATTGCCTGTATTTGTTTCGCATGTGATACGGATGCAGTTACGATAAGTCCAGCAGCATTGTTATTTGTTTCTCTAATTGAGCGCAGCTTCTCTTCTAAAAGTTGGAGAATATGGGTTAGTGCATCTTCATCTTGTAAGATACTGGAGTAAATGATCTTTTGCTCTTTAAATAGGGCCGAAATCGATGAGCAGGACTTATTCGGCTCTGAGCTGGAAAATTGTAACCGTCCATTGTCCACTAACACTAGACAATAGTTTAAAAAGTACCTTCTCAAGACATAGTTATTATCTATGCAAGTATTCAATACGTAACCGGTGTGAAGTATAAATAAGCTAGATTTTAAAAGGCTGACTTGTCTAACTTGGATTAGCAAATGTACTTACACGTTCCGTTCATCGGCTTCGCTGATTACTACAACCCTAATTTTGACAGTCCATGCCAGCTCGAAACAAGATAGTAGACTTATATAATGGCTCCCTACTATCACAAAACACACTCAGGTAATCGCTACGAGAATCGAGAACAAATACAACTCGCAAGTTCTCTATTGTTCGGACAGTCAACCGATTGCGTAACCAGCCTGAGAAGTTTGAATCTTTTAAGGCATCGACACCATAAAACCAGAGCCACTTAGGGTACTCATTTTCCTCAATAGATTTATTTAGAACTAATGATGTTCTAAAGTTATCTTTGTGCTCATTTAAATCAATCTCTTCTACGAGGATCCCCATAGATTCATTGATTTGGTTTATCTCCAAGATTAAAGTGTCTGGCACGTTAGCACGAAACACATGATGCCTGTACATATGTAAAGCCCAAGTACATCGAACATATCGTTCAGAGCCTAGTGGATAAGCATCAAAACTAACATCGATATCTTCAATCTTTTGTGAACGCATAGGTGAACCACTTAATAAATGTTAAATTATCGCCTCCATTTGTATCTATGTGAAGATAAAATTTAGATATGGATTGTTTGTTCAATCTGTTCCAAATAGCCGAGGTACCACTGGTACCTTCGTGAAAGCTTGAGCTTAGTGCAGTGAAAGTTGCACGCTGGCTCTTAGAGAGATGACTCTTGGTAACAGGTGTCGTCTACTAGACATTTCCGTGTTAGAAAGTGTAACGAATAAAGTCGGTTATAAACAAAAAACCACCAAGCTTAAACTTGATGGTTTTGCTTCTAACTGCTTGTTCAGCAGGTCGGTTGTTTTCTTCCTGACCTATTCTTAGCTGCCTATGCGGCAGGACACAAGTTAGAGTTCGTCCAAATCCCACACAAACAATTTTTAGCTGCCTATGCGGCAGGACACTGTAGAATATAGTCTCTAACCATCTGATTCTGCGTGCTTAAAGTCACAATTCATCAAAATACCCTTTTTCTTCGTACTTTTGTAAGTGCTTGTTTTTATTTCTCTAAAAAACAGCTTTAGAAAAAGGGTCAAAAATGTAACTCTGGTACCGTGCCTTTTCTTTCTTGATTAGTGGCTAAACCATAGCTATTAAAGTTTGCTGCACCGCGCTCACAGACAAACTCCTTTTGCACAAACAAAATATAATCTTCTCCAGATGAACCGCTGGAGATTGGTATTCGATGGAAGCTATCGACGACACGCTCTTCATTAGTGACTGGTAATGATGTTCCAGCATCAAGTAGTTCGGCTCTCGCCATGCTACGTTTGATTCGACGTTTCTTGGAACCCAGAAAGCTTTTCCCAATCGTTTGGTTACGGGTAAACCTCACCTCTAAAGCATTGTCTGGAACCTCACATACACTGGAGACCTCAAATAAACCTTCATTTACCATCAAAGAATAATAGGGCTGAAAAGAGAGTCCTATCATCATCTCTTTATCGTCGGCAACAAAGGCTATGGTTTGACCAACCGTAACATCACTCCAGTCGGGGAAGCTCACGCCTATTTTATTCATGGCTTGTCGGTTATTGACCATAAACAGGTGCATTTGAGATATACAACGCCCTGCTAACAGCTCATAGTCGGCTTGAACAGGGGTATAACGTATACAGAAGTAGTAACGCTTCGTCATAGTCATCCTTACTTCGCTTTGGAACAATTGAAGAGCCCACCCTTGATCAAGACCGACATAATAAAGTGCACGTCATTTGGGATGCTCTGAGAAGCTGTCATTGTCTCAATCCAATTCTCTGTATTTCTGACTAACTGGTAAAAGTCATTTCCATAGGAAACATGTCGCCTTGCTATAACGTACTCTCGGTCAGCTCCATACTCATTCACTCTTAATGGCTTATCTGCTTCTTCATGCCACCAATCGTCAATCGATTGCAACGCTGCACCAATTTTCTGACCATGAAAAGCAGCAGTTTCTTTTCCGTTCAATAATTCTACGGTAGCTAACTGCTTAGTAGGAGCACCATCTTCTCGATCATCCAAGAACTCTTGGCTTGGGTAAACCTCATCCCCCCAACCAACTCCAATTTTAGCTTTGACATCCATGTAGAAATATTCGGTCGGGTCAGATAGGGCTCGCATCAAATAAGCTGTAAGTTTTTCTAGGCATTCTGCTGAAGCTTCATCCCAATGACCATACCAAGAAAGCCTTGTTGCGTTTTCTACAATCAAGGTTTGTGAATCACTGGTGGTCACTTCTATCGACAATCTTCGACACTCTCTGTTTCTCCAAAGCCAAGTACCAAGCAGAATGTTCTTCGCGTATCTAAGAGCAAGTTCCTGATACCCATTGAGCTCTTCATATGTTTTAGCAAGTAACGAGAGTTTAGAACGCACTTCATCATCACTACAGGTATCTGGAGTTAGAGAGTTGGCTCGAATTCGAAGGGGGAATGCACAGTAGATATCATCAACACCAGGTTTTACATAACACTCTTCGATGAACTGAGGATTGGGGTAAGCTAAATCTTGTGGAGCAACATTCTTTTCTACGAACTTGCCCCCTTTATATGCTTCTGCATAACCACCTTTTGGTGCGCGCAACCTAGTTCTATCAATTTCAAGGGGGCACATCTCACCACTTTTAGATAGATAGTAGAAATATGCTTTGCCAGCAGAGAGTGATCGAACGTAGTTCAGCTGAGTGCAAAGTTCCATAAACGATTAACCCCTATAGTTTTTTATAAGAATAGTTTCGCTACTGCATTCTATCGACCAAAAGGCATGATTGAAAAAGTGATCTCTTC
>NZ_WXWT01000047.1:0-5478 GCF_009904725.1 Vibrio sp. V43_P6S15P86 | reverse complement strand
TATCGGGTTCACTTTCTTAGCTAACCCTATCGCATTTTCTGCATAGGCGTGACAATCGGCGATCGAGTTGCACCGTTTAGTCGGACGTTCTAACAAATGGTAGCCAATAGAAACTGGCAAATTATCAGCGTCTTTCGTTATTAAATGCTCTAGGTCATCAAAGTCACTCGGCTGGTTCTCACTTGGACATAACCATCGCCCGTAGGCTGGCAAACCTTTTATGACATGGAAAAGCTCGCTCCTACTGGTAAACGTCCTTAGCCACTCAATCTGCGTCGAGAGCTGTGGTTGGTATAACGCCCCTCCGGCGAAAGCAACGGGAAGTGCCGTTTTAAGCGCGGCCTTAAAATCTGAAATTCGGCTTTCACTATGAACTCTAATAACTAAGTCTATCTCTAGGTCCGCCAATCGTTCACTACTAATGGTAGGTCGTTTCGCGTTTGAAACCGTTCTAGCTTTAGCGACCGAGTTAGGTTCGGTAAGCTTGGCTGTCGGTTGAATGTTCTCGCTTCGAACATAGAAAGAGAAACTCGAAAACTCAAACGTGGAATCACAATTAACTAGCTTATTAAACTCTCTTTGGTAGAGGTGCATAAACCCCCAAATAGCCGTCAAAGAAGGAGCACCACACAAATATGGGCTACTCATTGCGATCGCATCTTGCACCCTCATTGATGATAAATAGATATACTGCTCGCCCGTTACCTTATCTTGATTGCTAGTTGATTTACTGAGTTGTTCGAGGACCCATACGATTTGGGCTTTGACGACCTGCATAAGCTTAGGGTGGTAGGCAAACTTGGCGGCAAACTTATTATTTTGAAACGCGAGATGTAAGCGGCGGTTAAACTCACTAGATAAGGAACCCAGGTCTGATTCTGGTAGCACCAAAAAGGTCTGAACTAAAGTGTCATCATGTTCCAATTGCTGTTGATTGGGATCGGCATCAACGATATCTCTTAACTCAATTAAAGGAAGCATCCAAAGGGCTATCTGCTTTCGCAATATCTTACTTCTAACCTTGCGAGCACTCTCCCTCTGCTTTTGTGTTTTTGATGGTTCTGAACCAATTAGATGATTTAGCACCTGACAAATTTTGGTGTTAGTTACCTGATAGTCATCAAAGTAGTGGCCACTCTTTTGGCGACTCTCAGTTAACGTCCCACCCTGCGCGGTTTTAACGTCTAGCGGGTAGTTAAGGACTTTCATATGCCCACCTAAACTGCCACACAGGTTCCCGATACTTGCAGAGTTTGGCAGTGACGAAGACACAAAACGAAGCTTACTCTCCCGACTTCTAGATCTCACTTCTAACTCGCTCTGAATGGCATGGCTGACCACTGGGGTCACCGAAACATAATCATCCCCCCACGGAAACCGTAGTTGCTTACTGTAAGAACTGACACTATCGGGAAAATGATTATCAGGGAGCTGCTCTTCAATTGTATGTTTTAAGCGAGCAAGTGACTTAGCACTTAGACCGAATTCTTTGAGCAACTCAACCCAAACAGGACTTTCTTGCTGTATAAGTGAGAGAATGCATACGGGCCGTGATTGCCAACTAAAAGGGTTCAATAACCACAATGTGTGACGATACACTGTGGAGTTATGCGCCCACCCCAAGCGCTGCTCTAATACTCCGCTTGAAATGAATACCTCGGTTGTCGTAAGAGCCTGTACAAGTATCCGCTGATCTTTAACTCGACAGTCTGGAAACTTGAGATTATGAGTGTGGAACCATTTAATTTCATCAAGGGACGCCTCTAGGTTCTCAGCCGCTTTTAAATGCCTTTTAGCTCGGGCAACATCCAACCAATCCAAGCACCTATCTAATTTATGGTTTGAACTGAGATTGAGCAAGATCGTCAACGCTTCTTTTTCACACCCTTCAACACAGACGTCTTCCGTATAGGGCATGAACATCTTCTTTAGCGTAACCTGCTTTACTGCTTCGTCTTCGATTGCCAATAAGTCACTTAATTTCGTCATAATTACCACTCAGGTAGATACACACTTAAACCATCACTTTCAGAGCTCATTCGAGTCAGCTTTGTTTCGATGACGCTTCTCAGAGTAAACGCTGATTCGTGACTCGCTATCTTTGTATGCATTCGCGGCCTGATAGCGGCTTTGATCTCACCAAACTCATACAGCCGATATACCTCGTCTGTTGTACAAGAAAGCAATGTAGAAGCTTCAAAGGGGCTGAGCAGTACATCACCGATATTTCCTTTCTCGCTTGATGGAACTGTTGCCATGAGCTGAGTAAAGTAAGCTAACACCTGTGTCAGTACGGTATTGTGACTCAACTGCCGACTAGGTAACTGACGACAATCTTTAAGCAGAGCGCCAAAGGCTTCATTGAAAAACATCTTCTTCCAATCTTTTACTCGAACAAGTTCTGCCTTCTCTTTCAAGGTATCGAGGTCTTGCCACAGCTCCGTTGGCCAAGCGCAACAATATTCAACAAATGACTCAAAACTGAGGTCATCGATATCACCATAGCGATTTACATACCAAAGTAAAAAGCCATAGCGCTCGGATAACGTCATTTCCCCCGTCAGTGATCCCAAAGGTTTTGAACCATCTCCAGACAACCATTGAGAGACCAACACCTCAGCTTCTGGCGCATCCTCTACTGGCGAGCTTCGAAGTTCAAAACCACATTCACATTGGCTAATACTCTCGGTACTTTGGTATTCAAGTCTCGACTTACACTCAGGACAGTGATGAACCAGTTTACAGCCATGGTGTTCACAAGCTTGGTGAGAGATAAACTGCCACTGCTGGCGAATGTAGGGTGCTTCGTCAATACACATAGGACAAATAGGCGTGAAGCGTTTGCGAAGAAAAGCATAAGGGTAGTCAGAACCGAATCTATATAAAGCTTTATATTGCGGAGAGAATTGAGCTTTTGAATGTGATAATGCTAAGCGCAGTACACCAAAGTTATTGAACTTTAATTGGTTCTCAAGGTGAATAAGAACCCTCACCCGCATTTGGCTTGTTGTTTGCGCGTGATAGATATTGACTCGGTTGAGCTCTAAGGGGAAAGCGCCAGCAATCGCTTCATGCTGAACCATAGTGTCGAACCAGATGTCTTCAGCGAAATGAGAAAATCGCTCGTAGCCTAGTTCTTGCGATAAGCGCAACAAGAAGCTTTCAAGCGATTCATTTAGGTAAAGTTGAATGTCTGTTTCCACATGCCACCACTAAAACTTAGAGTTTCTAAGTTTTAGTATTGAAGATATTTCATATATTGCAACCATAGAAGCCGATGTGTTTTGCAAAAAATGCCTACGAACTCATCCAATATACGACAGAATTGCTTAGTGATCACAAACTGTGATGCGAACAATCTAAGAAGGTTCTGCCCCATTTCTTGATAGAGCATTTATTCAGTATCAGTTCGCGTCACTCATATCGCAGTACATTTGCTTATGGCTGACACCGCAGAGGCTATGCACACTTTAAAGCCGCTCTAACTCGTACTCAAATTGGCTCCAGTTTTCTTGCTTTTCTATCTCAAAAGGATCTAGAACACTTACTATCCCCAATTTAACAAATGATGAGTACTCATTGCCAAGTAACATCTCTCTCAACTCAGTTAGCGTTGAGACCCACTCATCATCAGAAGTGATTTCATCCTTTTCCACCATCAAATACCCATATCCAGTCAAAACCAGATGTAACCGTGTATCTTCGTCAACAGTTGATATATCAATTGCCTTTCTGACAAATCCATCAATATTGCCAATAAGGTAAGCTAAGCAAGCCTTCTCTTTCCTACTACCTTCCCTAATTTTTTTTCGCTCTTTTAGCCCAGAAACAGCAAATTCAGAAAGTAATAGATCTGAGCATATGCCTTTATAAAAAGGGTAGTGTTTGCAAATTATCTTTAGATTTTTTTCTTTCCAACTTTTAAAGAAAAAGCCCATCTATTTTCTCCCCTTACAGTTAATGTATGCCAGCATATTAAGAGTAGCAGTCATTTTTCTGCAGGTTCGGTGAAGTTGTCGTGATAAACTTATTGCATATCTGGTAAAATCGGAGGAATAACCATGGAATGGTCATGGACTATCTATTTTGTTCTACTCCCTATTTGTGTTGTCTTTAGTATGTTTAGTCGTGGTGCAATGAACGCTCAAAACGTAGCTAGGCATGGTCGTGATGCTGATTATAAAAAACACCCGCTATTAGCTATTATAGGTTCTTTATTTGGAGGAGGTGTCTGGGCGGCAATATTCACGACCGTTATTGGTTTTTTTCTATAGCCGCAAAGTTAGCACCAGTAATTTTGGACACTGAGATAAGTAAGCTTTTCCCTTCTAAAGCTGTTTCCCCTACATCTTCAGTTACTTCCGCGAGTAATCACGGTTTTCATACCGAATCACTTCAACTGAAATTAGGAGTAAATCTTTTTTCCTTATTTTCAATATCATATCTGTGGGACAACAATGAGGATCGTTATCAAAGTAACCCTGAGAAGGAATAAAGATATATTTCCCATCCTCCCAAGCTTGGTAGTGAATAAAATTAAGATCACTGATGATGGGAAAGCGTGCTTTAAAAAATGGATCTTCAACATAATGATTCAGTATATCAGGTGGTATGCCTAATATTGGCTCTTTAGTTGGTTCAATATAAAAGGCTTTTACGGAATATGCAAATAGCAGCATGAGTAACAGGCTAATTATCTGTTTCACTATTAGAATCTCCATCTACCTATGAGCCAATGTAAGGCTTAGCTTTAATCCGAGTGGGAACGCAATGTAAGACTTTGATATTCTTGTATTTTGAACAATTTTTCCATTCCGACTGCAAACGCTATGGTTTAGGGGCTGATGCTGAAATCGACCACAGCTGACAATGGTGACCTTCGATGGTTTGGGATACAAGGAATTATCTGAAAGACAGAAACAAACCTGTGGTCGTAACTCACAAATGCCCAAAAGCGTTTTCTTGATGCACTCCATTGACAATCAAGCCCTTATTGCCTCGTAGCGAAGTGTTATATAAGCGTTACCGCCGGTTGTTCTGTTTTAAGCAGGGTGTACTAAAATATGAGCCTGATGTATCTCTGCGTTCCACTCTTTCATTTCAGCAAGGAACAGGCCGTGATCGTTAATCGAATTAATTAGCTCCGGTGCGCGATCTAACTGGATAAGCATCGACAGTGGTGTTACTTGGTTGTGTTCTTGATCAAAACCGTGCTCGACTTGCTCCTCTAACATGTAAAGAATGCCAGGCTCCGCTTCGCCACCTTCTTCAAATAATCGTGACTCGATACCTTCTTCGTCATAAAGGTGTACGAGTAGGTTATAGAGCTTTTCAGCCCCGACGAGTTTCGTTTGATTCGATTGTGCGCTGAGTTGATGCAATCTCATTTCTAGGTTTCCGCCTTTTTTTCTCGCTACGCTGAGCATCAGTTTGATGTCTTTTTTGATATTCGATAAGGACTTATCGTTGAGCTTTGGC
>NZ_WXWT01000279.1:0-12822 GCF_009904725.1 Vibrio sp. V43_P6S15P86 | reverse complement strand
GTTCACTGTCCGCGTTGCCCTTTTTATATTGAAGAGAATTATTTCTTGCTTCTCATCACGTATAGTTTCTTTTCTTAAAACTATCTATTCATCGCTCTATACAACCTCTGTTTTTGCCAGCTCGTTTACTAAATGTATATGTTGATTTTTCCATAATGTTTCAGGCTTGTATCTTTGGTTTTGTTTTTTTGCAAAATATGTCTCCAATTATGAAAAAAAATATAGAACCTTGTGCTTTCTCCATTAGTGTTTACTAGAATACTCGTTGGATAGTAGGCCGTCATAATTACTCAAATAGGCCTTGGCACCAACATCATTCACTATGGAGTTACCATGAGTAACCAAGCTGTAAATAAGGCACCATCATCGAAGCCGAGCGGGATGGAGCGCTTTTTAAACTTTATCGAGAGGACAGGTAACAAAATTCCTGATCCTGCGATTTTGTTCTTCTGGGCATTGATCATTACTTGGGCGGCGTCAGCACTTTTATCGAATGTATCATTCGATCTTCCAAACCCTCGAACGGGCGAAGCTCTTACCATCACTAATTTACTTACGGGCGAAGCGCTAGCAAGTTTCCTTGCGAACATGGTGACTACCTTTACTGGTTTTGCGCCACTGGGTATCGTACTTGTCGCGATGCTAGGTGTGGGCGTTGCAGACTCTTCGGGCTTTATTACGACGGGTCTTAAGAAGATGCTGAACTTCACGCCAGCTAAGCTTCTTACTCCAATGCTTATTTTGGTTGCTATTGTGTCGCATACTGCGGCAGATGCAGGCTATGTTCTGGTTATTCCTCTGGGCGGTATTATCTTCCATGCGGCAGGTCGTCACCCTCTAGCGGGTATTGCGGCAGCATTTGCAGGTGTATCTGGTGGCTTCTCTGCAAACTTTATCCCTTCTGGTATCGATCCACTACTTGCAGGCTTTACGCAAACCGCGGCGCAGGTTCTTGATCCTGAATACGTGGTTAACCCATTAGCGAACATCTTCTTTACTGGCCTATCTTCCATCATTATTGTAGCGATTGGTTGGTACGTGACAGAAAAAATCATCGAGCCTCGTTTGTCAAAAATGCCAATTGATGACGATGCGGAAACTGCGCCAAACCTAGGCTCATTTACTGAACTGGAATCAAAAGCATTTCGTTATGCTGGTTGGGCAATGATGGCGGGTATTGCCTTACTTGTTGCAGCATTAATTCCAGAAACATCAGCGCTACGCTCGCCTGAAGGTGAAATTACGGCCTTCTCAGCACCGATCATGAAGTCTATCGTGCCGCTGATCTTTATTCTGTTTATCATTCCTGGTTACGTTTACGGTAAAGTGTCAGGTACGTTCAAGACCAGCAACGACATTATCAAAGCGATGGCTGATACTATGTCGACCATGGGCGCATACATTGTAATGTCGTTCTTCTGTGCTCAGTTCTTATCTGCATTTGCTCAGTCAAACATAGGTACGATGCTAGCGTTGTATGGCGCAGAAGGCTTAAAAGCGATGAACCTACCAGGTGAAGTGACTATCATCGGTATGATCCTTCTAACCGCGTCTGTAAACCTACTTATTGGTTCGGCATCGGCAAAATGGGCTTTAATTGGTCCAATCTTAGTGCCAATGCTAATGGCGGTTGGTATCTCGCCTGAGCTATCTCAAGCGGCTTACCGGGGGGGGGGCTCTGTATCGAATCATTTTGCCTCTTATTGTATTTTTTCCTCTTGTAGTGGTTTTCTTTCCGCGTTTTGTGGAGTCGGCTGGGATCGGTACGCTTTCGTCCCCAATGATTCCATTCTCGATTGCAATTATGGTCCCGTCTCTTTTTCACATCTCCCAGCCCCCCCGACAANCTTCTGTGCTCAGTTCTTATCTGCATTTGCTCAGTCAAACATAGGTACGATGCTAGCGTTGTATGGCGCAGAAGGCTTAAAAGCGATGAACCTACCAGGTGAAGTGACTATCATCGGTATGATCCTTCTAACCGCGTCTGTAAACCTACTTATTGGTTCGGCATCGGCAAAATGGGCTTTAATTGGTCCAATCTTAGTGCCAATGCTAATGGCGGTTGGTATCTCGCCTGAGCTATCTCAAGCGGCTTACCGTGTGGGTGACTCTGTATCGAACATCATTTCGCCTCTAATGGTATTTTTCCCTCTTGTAGTGGTTTACTGTCAGCGTTATGTGAAGTCGGCTGGTATCGGTACGCTTGCGTCACTAATGATGCCATTCTCGATTGCAATGCTGATCGGTTGGTCTATCTTCCTAGTTGCTTATTGGATGGTAGGTATCCCGCTAGGCATTCAAGCTCCTTACACTTACACAATGTAAAAACGTGTAGGGTGTGAAAGCCGCTAATTGGCAGCCGAAAAGCGCAGGTCTTCGATCTGCGCTTTTTTGTTCTCGCAAAACGAACATCGATAGGTCTTGTAACTAGGTTTTTTGGAGTTGCAAACTTTGTCTCGTGATGTGTTGCTGTAGTGAAACCGAAGTTGGTGATAAAATTACTGACTTCAATCGTTTTTGTTTCTTTGGAGCCTCCTTTGTCTAACCATCCGTTTACCCCTCAAGATGAATTGTTTATGCGCAGAGCGATGATGCTTGCTGAGCAAGCAGAAGCTGAGGGGGAAGTACCTGTCGGCGCAGTGCTTGTCAAAGATGGTGAAATTATCGCTGAGGGCTGGAACCGCTCTATTGGTACTAATGACGCTACCGCACATGCTGAAATCCAAACACTGCGTAAAGCAGGCCAAAAGCTAGAAAATTACCGCCTTCTGGATACGACGTTATATGTAACACTTGAGCCATGCCCAATGTGTGCCGGAGCCTTATTGCATAGCCGTGTTAAGCGGATCGTTTTTGGAGCGCCAGATTTAAAAGCGGGAGCAGCAGGAACAGTGCTTAATTTGTTTGAAAGCCAAGCTGCTTACCATTACGCCTTGGTTGAAAAGGGGCTACTAGAAGATGAGTGCCGCACTCAGCTACAAGCGTTTTTTAAGCGTCGCCGTAAGGAAATTAAAGCGAAGAAGCAAGCACAAAAAGCATTAGAAAATGGAGAAAGCGAACAAGGTAGTGGGAGTAGTGAGGGCTAGCAAACACCTACAACGTGGTAGATGTTTGCCTGAACGTACTAGTGATTGACTAAGTGTACAAAAACACGATTACGTGAACTTACTTTCTTTTTCATACATGTCAGTTTACGTTTACGTCGGATAGCAGCTACTGTGTTATTTAAACGCTTTGACTGCACTCTACGTCTTCTCATATTCAAAACCTCCTGCAGACAAGACTTATACCAGTAAAGCGCGGCTCATCGATGCTTGGCAATAGTCTCGATAATCGCACTAAACACTGTATGGTTTAAACGTTCTTCATTTGACTTCTGCATTGCACAGAGCCAGCAAACAATTTCAATACGGTGCTTAATAATATGAGTGACGTTATTTCGGCAGAGGTAGCCGATAGCGCCGCTTCATCAACTGAGCTAAACCATGTGGTTGCGAAGCAATCTGTTACAAAGCAATCAGTTTAACTAACGGTGAAAAAGGCGACCAACCAAAGGAATGGTTGAGTGTGGTTGGTGTCACTCAGAGTCTTGGATTCTAGATAAGTTTTCGCTAGGACTCAATAAAAATGACGAGCTTCATAGGCTCGTCATTTTTTAGTTTACAGCGGGTCTATTCTTCAGGGCTTTCTTGTTCGGTGTCTTCTTCAACCGTGACGTCAGAAGCGCCAGATATTTGCTCTACAACGGTCTCTACTGCTCCTGATATCAAAATGTCAGGGTTGAGCGGCGGGATAACTTGCAAGTCATCGCTATTCTCATCAATCGCTGGTCTTTGGCTGACATGACCAATGATGGATTGATAATAACGTCGAATATTTTCTACGTAATTACGCGCTTCATCACCTCTGGCGTACCCATAGCGAGTTTGACTGTAATAGCGCTTCTGACGCAGTAAAGGCAATCTGTCTTTTACATCTGCCCAAGCGTTTGGATCGCCACCTTGCGCTTTAGTAAGTCGTCGTGCGTCCATCATGTGACCGTAGCCAATGTTGTATGAAGCAAGGGCAAACCATATTTTTTCATGCTCGTTGATGCTATCAGGCACGCGACCTACAATGCGACGTAAGTACTCGACACCACCACGAACAGATTGCTCAGGGTCTAAACGGTTTGTTACCCCGACGCTTTTCGCTGTTGGCAGAGTAAGCATCATCATCCCTCTAACACCTGTTGGCGATTTTGCCGCTGGCTTCCAGTGTGATTCTTGATACGCCAATGCTGCAATTAAGCGCCAGTCGAACTCTTCGCTGTACTTTTGGAATAAAGGTGCCCACTTAGGCAATTTGTCATCCAGAGCTCGAATGAATGCGCGAGTATCAACGTAGTCAAATGCTTCAATATGACCAATGTACTTCTCTTCGAGAGTGGACAGTTCTCCTGATTGTTTAATGTTACCGAAAAACTCTATCAGCATCGCATACAAACTTTCGTCTTCAGAGCGTCGAGTAAACCACGATACTGGTTGATCTTCTGTAAGTTCAAACGCGAGCGCAAGATCGGGGTAAAGGCGCTGAGCTAGGGAAAGCTCCACAGAGTCAGTCACAGTAAAACGCAACTCACCAGTGGATACGTATTTAAGTAAGTCTCTCGTGTCAGCATCGCCAACAATTTCAAACTGCAGCTCTGGGTATTTCTTCTTTAATGCGGTTAGGGTCGGAACATATTGTGATTGTTCGACGATCTTTAATGTTTGCGCGCCTGCATTTGTATCTTCGTCAGATTCGCTGTCTTTCGATGCTTGGTATTCAATCAGCTGTTCGATATCACGTGGTCGAAGTTGCCCCTTTTTATACACAACTTGTTGGCTTACATAATAATAAGCAGGGCCCGGTCTAAAGCGTTTTACCGCTTGTGACGTTTGATTTAAGCCCGTAGCGATGAGATCAATATCTCCTTTCTTAAGAGCAGGAAAAAGCTCGGCTTGGCGAAAGGCAGGCTTAATCTCGAGCTTGACGCCGAGCTGCTCCGCAAACTGACGCGCCAATTCGTAATCCAACCCAGCGGGACCATCGGGACCAATATAATAGGAAAGCTGATTGTTTAGCGTGCCAACACGAAGCACGCCACGTTCCTGAATTTTTTCGAATTCACTTTTGGGTTCCGACTCAATCTGGCAGGCAGAGAGTAGTAGCACAGAAACAAAAATTAGGGCGCTGCGCTTGAGTCGGTTGAGCTGGCTTATTTGCATTAATAGGTACATCTTAGGAAATTTCTATTTGCCTTTATATCAAAGCGAGCTCATGGGGCAAAGTGAATCACACACTTATAGCGTGACATTGTGTGTTTTATCGACATTTTAGTCGTAATTCAAATTTGACAAAAAAAATGACGCAAACGGTTGCTTTTGGTGTTACATCACAAAAACAATTGCTATATAATGCGCTCGCAATGACGAGGTGGAATCGGCATAGGTTCGACAGGGCTTATTTTAAGTGTCTGAATTTATTCCAATATCACCTTAATCAATTGCATAAGAGACCTAAGCACATGAGAATTTTGCGTGGCTCCCCAGCTCTTTCTGAGTTTCGTGTTAATAAACTACTGGAACTTTGTCGTGAACAAGATCTGCCTGTAACTGGCATTTATGCCGAGTTTATGCACTTTGCCGATCTAAAGTCTGACCTTGATGACCAAGAGTTAGAAAAACTTGAAAAGTTACTAACTTACGGCCCAACCATCGAAGAGCATGAGCCAGAAGGTCTTCTACTTCTTGTTACGCCTCGTCCAGGCACTATCTCGCCTTGGTCTTCTAAATCTACCGATATCGCTGTTAACTGTGGCCTGGATAAAGTGAAACGTCTAGAGCGCGGTACGGCTTATTATGTCGAATCTTCAATTGTTCTATCAGAAGCTCAAGTTGACGCTGTCAAAGCGTTAATTCATGACCGCATGATGGAAACGGTATTTACAGAATTTGAAGCTGCGTCAGCGCTGTTTACAGTCGCAGAGCCTAAGCCAGTGGCGCATGTTGATATCTTAGCGGGCGGTCGTCTTGCGCTTGAAGAAGCAAACGTTTCCCTAGGCTTGGCACTCGCAGAAGATGAAATTGATTACTTGGTAGAGAACTTTACTAAGCTTGGGCGTAACCCAAACGACATTGAATTGATGATGTTTGCTCAGGCGAACTCAGAGCACTGTCGCCACAAAATTTTTAACGCAGATTGGACTATCGACGGGGTAGATCAACCTAAGTCTTTGTTCAAAATGATCAAAAACACTTTTGAAACGACACCTGACTATGTGCTGTCTGCATACAAAGACAACGCAGCCGTTATGACAGGTTCTAAAGCGGGGCGTTTCTTCCCTGACCCTAAATCTCGTCAATACACGTACCACCATGAAGATACGCACATCTTGATGAAGGTAGAAACGCACAACCACCCAACGGCAATCTCTCCATGGCCGGGCGCATCGACTGGTTCAGGCGGTGAAATCCGTGACGAAGGAGCGACGGGTATCGGCGGTAAGCCAAAAGCGGGTCTGGTTGGTTTTACAACCTCTAACTTACGTATTCCTGGTTTTGAACAGCCATGGGAAACCGACTTCGGCAAGCCGGGTCGTATTGTGAATGCGTTAGACATCATGCTTGAAGGCCCTCTTGGCGGCGCGGCATTCAACAACGAATTTGGTCGTCCAAATCTATTGGGTTACTTCCGTACTTACGAAGAAAAAGTCACTTCTCATGCGGGTGAAGAAATTCGTGGTTACCACAAACCAATCATGATTGCTGGTGGTATGGGTAACATCCGCGATGAACACGTACAGAAGAAAGAGATCCCTGTAGGTGCGAGCCTAATCGTACTTGGTGGTCCGGCAATGAACATCGGTCTTGGTGGTGGTGCGGCATCTTCCATGGCATCTGGTCAGTCAGCAGAAGATCTGGACTTCGCTTCGGTACAGCGTGAAAACCCAGAGATGGAACGTCGCTGTCAGGAAGTGATCGACCGTTGTTGGCAGTTAGGCGACGACAACCCAATCGCATTTATCCACGATGTGGGTGCAGGCGGTATCTCTAACGCATTGCCTGAACTTGTCGACGACGGTGAGCGTGGCGGTAAGTTCCAATTACGCGATGTACCAAACGATGAGCCGGGCATGAGCCCACTGGAAATTTGGTGTAACGAATCACAGGAACGTTACGTTCTAGCGGTAGCGCCAGAAAACATGGAAGCATTCGACGCAATCTGTAAGCGTGAACGCGCACCGTATGCAGTGGTGGGTGTGGCGACAGAAGAGCGTCATCTAACGCTAGAAGATTCTCACTTCGACAATACGCCGATCGATATGCCAATGGATATCCTGCTTGGTAAGCCACCGAAGATGCACCGCGACGCAACCACACTAAAAGTGGAAAGCCCTGCCATTGTTCGTGATGGTATTGAGCTTAATGAAGCGGTGGATCGCGTACTTCGTCTTCCTGCTGTTGCAGAAAAAACATTCCTAATTACTATCGGTGACCGAACAGTAACGGGCCTGGTTGCTCGTGATCAAATGGTTGGCCCTTGGCAGGTACCAGTAGCAAACTGCGCAGTAACAGCGGCAAGCTACGACACTTACCATGGCGAAGCAATGTCGATGGGTGAGCGCACGCCAGTTGCATTACTAGACTTTGGTGCATCGGCTCGCCTAGCCGTTGGTGAGTCACTAACGAACATTGCGGCAACAGACATCGGTGATATTAAACATATTAAACTGTCTGCGAACTGGATGTCTCCAGCGGGTCACCCAGGTGAAGATGCGGGTCTTTACGAAGCAGTGAAAGCGGTTGGTGAAGAATTGTGTCCTGCGTTAGGTTTGACTATCCCAGTTGGTAAAGACTCCATGTCGATGAAAACCAAGTGGGAAGAAAACGGCGAGAGCAAAGAAGTTACTTCTCCACTGTCGCTAGTTATCACGGCATTTGGTCGTGTGGAAGACGTACGTAAGACCGTGACTCCACAACTACGCACTGACAAAGGAAATACTTCTCTAGTTCTTGTTGACTTGGGTAACGGAAAAAACCGCTTAGGTGCGACAGCATTGGCACAAGTATACAAACAGCTGGGTGACAAACCTGCTGACGTAGATAATGCAGAGCAGCTAAAAGGCTTCTTTGATGCAATGCAAGCGTTAGTACGTGATGACAAGTTAGTGGCCTACCACGATAAAGGCGACGGCGGTCTGTTTGTTACACTGGCTGAGATGGCGTTCGCGGGTCACTGTGGCGTAAAAGCGAACATCGCAGAGCTGGGTGATGATGCGCTAGCCGTTCTATTTAACGAAGAGTTAGGTGCGGTTGTTCAAGTTAAGAATGATGATTTAGATTCAGTTCTATCTACTCTGGCGGCAAACGGCTTAGAGGCATGCTCACATGTGATTGGTTCTGTTGAAGCTTCAGACGACTTTGTTATCACTTCTGGTGATGCAGTTGTGCTTGAACGTTCACGTACCGAACTACGCGTTATCTGGGCTGAAACAACGCATAAGATGCAAGGTCTACGTGATAACCCAGCGTGTGCAGACCAAGAGCACGAAGCTAAGAAAGACAACTCTGACCCTGGTCTAAACGTTAAGCTCAGCTTCGACGTAAATGAAGACGTTGCAGCACCGTACATTGCGAAAGGTGCTAAACCTAAGATGGCAATTCTACGTGAGCAGGGCGTTAACTCCCACGTCGAAATGGCAGCAGCGTTTGACCGAGCTGGCTTTGAAGCAACCGACATCCATATGAGCGATATCCTAACAGGCCAAGCGGTACTGGATGAATACCATGGCCTAGTAGCTTGTGGTGGCTTCTCTTACGGCGACGTACTAGGTGCGGGTGAAGGTTGGGCTAAGTCTATCCTGTTTAACGCACAAGCTCGTGAACAGTTCCAAGCCTTCTTCAACCGTGAAGAGACGTTCTCTTTAGGTGTATGTAACGGTTGTCAGATGCTATCAAACCTGAAAGAGCTGATCCCAGGTGCAGACTTGTGGCCACGTTTTGTGCGCAACGAATCTGAGCGTTTTGAAGCGCGCTTTAGTCTAGTTGAAGTTCAGAAATCTGATTCTGTATTCTTCGACGGCATGGTTGGTTCGCGTATGCCAATCGCGGTTTCCCACGGAGAAGGGCGTGTAGAAGTACGTGATGCAGAGCACCTAGCAGCGATTGAAGCATCAGGTACGGTTGCGGTTCGTTACGTGGATAACCTCGGTAACCCAACACAACAATACCCGAACAACCCGAATGGTTCGCCAAACGCGATTACCGGTTTAACAACAGCAGATGGTCGCGTAACTATCATGATGCCTCACCCAGAGCGCGTATTCCGCACAGTTGCAAATTCTTGGGCTCCGGAAGGTTGGGGTGAAAATGGCGCTTGGATGCGTATGTTCCAAAATGCTCGTAAGAATATCGGTTAATTAACCAAAGGTTAATCTAGCTTAAGTAAAGCGTTGGTTGAGAGATCAGCGCTTTCTTTTTTCTTATCACTCTTTTTTCTTCGTCGCTCTTTCTAGTGACTTGGCGAAACGTTGCTTTGTTCTGCCTCTTCTTTGTCATCTATTATCTAGCGTAAAAAACTTGCAGCGTTTAGATTACTTTTATGCTCTAATACCGCGCTTACCAAGGGATGGTGTTAAACAGCTCAGCTTAGATGGAGTTATCAAGTTGACCGAATCCCTGATTGATCCCTAAATCCCTTAGGAAATGAAAGAAATGTCTAAGAATCCAAAATTTGCTATCCGCGTCACTGAAAAACGTAACGGCTGGAGCGCAGAAATCACTCGCCAAGTGACATCTCGTAAGACTGTAGTATCAAAGCGTGAAACAGGCTTTGACAGCGAAGAGAAAGCACAAGCTTGGGCTGAACAAGAACTGGCTGGATTTATCCAAAACCAAGTGGTTCGTAACGAGCGTAAAGCAGCGCAACGTCAAGAGCGCGAAGCAGAACAACTAGCGGCAAAAGTTCGTAAAGAAGAAGCCCGCAAAGCACGTGAAACCGAAGTAGACACTGACGAAGAATAAGTTTAAATCGGTGAGATGGTGACGTTACCCATCAAACAAATAGTGAAAATGCCCTGAGTTTTGTCTCAGGGCATTTTTTATTTATATCGGCTAAAAACAATCCGACGATACGGACAAGCTAAACGTGCCGTCTTCAGGGGCTGCAAATTGTTTATTGCCAGGAAGAAGGTGAGGGTTATTAGCATAAGTGCGATGTGTTGACTTGCCCTTTGCCGAGTGCCTCTCCGGTAAATCAAAGTGTTGTAAGCCGTCAGATAGATCGTTTGCTTCACCGTAGTCGAAATGTGTTGCTACGTCTTTGGGCTGCTTGGCATAACGACAGTGATCCGGCTTGCCATCTTCATGCCAAGTTAACGCGTTTGCTTTGGCGTCTAGATTCAGATTATTTGTTGTTGGTTGTGCGTAATGATCCTCAATAACCTGGTGCTGACTCTGCTCTTGTAAGTAGTCAGCAATGCTCTCAGAAGTCTGTGCCAGGCTTTGACTTGCTGGAACGAAGCAAGCAAGAAGAAACAATGTTTTTAAGTTGTTCATAGTGTGTATGCAAGCAAAAAGAAATGATAGTACTGATAAATAAAACGGCGTGCAATTATGGCCATTGGATACGATATAACAGGGCAGTTAATGTCTGCCCTGCATCTTTTAGGTATGGTTAGTATTGATAAGTGAGGTGCAGTTTGACTTCGCGACCAGGCGAAGGCACGCCATTAGATAGGTATGCTTCGTAGTAACGATCGGTTAAGTTTTTCACAACCGCACCAACGCTCAAGCCTTCGACTTGTTGTATTTCCCAAACCACGTAAGCGTTTTGTAGCGTGTATTGCTCACTTGGCGATTTCACTTTTAAATTGTTACCGCTTGCCTTGGTTTTGGTTTGCGCATCATACCAACGGACTTCCCAGCCCGTACGTAAACCAGGAATCCATTCGTAACCTAAACCCAGATTAATGTTTAATGGCGGTACATCAGGATGATCATCATCTGAACCTGTAGAGTCAGATAGGCTACCTTTGTTTTTGCCGCGAATGTAACTTGCTGAGAAATTACTGTAGAAATCTTCAATCCGGTATTGTGAAATTAGCTCAAAGCCATAGTTTTTAAAGCCATCTAGGTTTGTATTCCAGCTTTGTAACTCAGTAGTATTTTTGTCGAGGTTTTCGCCCGTTCGTATATCAACTGTGTCGCTAACATCGTTATAGAACATAGTTAACTCTGTTGCTAGGTTATCGCGAGAGTTCACCAGCCCTTCCGTTAAGTTGATAACGCTTGCTTGATAAGCATGGATACGAGACACGTCCAGATTCAAAGCAGTAGCCGTAGCGGTAGCTCGCGCATATTGCACTGAGTAGATGTTATCAACGGTTGGTGCTTTTAAAGCGTAGGCGTAGGAGGCGTTTAAACGCGTATTATTGCTCGCATCAAAGTCGATATCCAAACGTGGGCTAAAGCCTTTATGCGTCGTTTCACCATAGTCATGTCCGGCAGCTGGATCATTATAATCCGGCGCTGCGTTCCCTTTTCCTTCACTCTTGATGTATTCGTAACGCAGAGAAGGTGTGATTGTTAGGCGGTCTGTTGCTTGATAGTGATCAGCAATGTAAGCGGCATAAATTGACTGCGTGCCAGATGGTTCGTAGTAAGGGGTGTACCAACCGTAGTTTTTGGCTTCATTACTGTCGTATGATGCGTTGAATACTAATGAGTCTCTATCGGTTTTTTGATATTGAAGCCCTGTGACTAGAGTGTGGTCTCCGAACTGCGCTTGGTTAAACACATCAGCATAGTCACGCTCGTAACTCAGCCAAGACTCGTGACCATAACTGCCAACAGACACGAACATTTTCTCGAATGCCGCGTCAGGGCGAACCCAGTGACGATCGTTTTCAGAACGTGCCATTTTGATATTGAAATCAATATACGGGTTAGTCGGCATGTAGTGGTAAGAGATGGTTGTGGTGTTATCCGTGTATTTATTATCGACGGTGTATGCGTATTTGGCTTTTTCTAATGATCCGTATTTCTTGATGTTGTACTCAGTGATGTTAGGCATTTTTCCGCGGCGGTTAGCCCAAGGTTTACGACCTTCATCTTTGTAGCGAGTGTGGCTAATTTCAAACTCGTGATCGTTGTTTTCATAACCGACTTTTACGAGCATGTTTTCTTGCTCATAACCTGAGTAATCAAGCGTTTCACCACCACCGACTTTAATGTCATCAGAATCTTTTACCGAGCCATTCGCTAGAAAATAAAAACCAGCATCGTTTTTACCATAGAGTGTTAGCGTGTAGGCATTCTCATCGCCGTTGGTGTTGTATGCACTTGAGATGCGAGCACCAAAGTTTCTATTGCCGTACAGTAGGTCATCGACACTCTTGGTTTTAATACGAATTGAGCCACCAAACTTTCCGTTGAGTGCTCGATAGTCGTGCGCGCCCTTGATAATTTCTGCTTCACCAATCAAGAACGGATCAAAAAAGAAAGTTCCGTAGCGGTATTGTTGAAAGCCAATAGGAGCGCCATCGACAAATACGGCGATATCGCTTGGATCATCAAAACCACGAATGTTAATACGTTCGCCACCAGAACGACCGCCACCATCTAATGATGCGCCCGGAACGGCATCGATCATTGAGGCAAAATTAGAGTACTGTTGCTCTTCAATCTCTGACCAATTAATGGTGGTTTGCGCAGGCTCAGCAATGGTAATAGGTTTGGCATAACGAACGCCTATGACTTCAAGCTCTTCATTTGGCGTTGTCTCAGCATATGAATAAAG
>NZ_WXWT01000206.1:12768-17080 GCF_009904725.1 Vibrio sp. V43_P6S15P86 | reverse complement strand
ATCTATACAATATTTTTAGAAAGTTAGAAGTAAAGAACCGTACGCAAGCAACAAGTTGGGCTAGGCGAAATCTGTAGTACTAGTATTAACTTACTGTAATAAAAAGAAAATAATCTATAAAGTACTAAGTTTTATATTTATTATTAAAATGTCAGTCTGAAATATCATCCCATATTCAAACTTATTCCTATTCGGTTGACTATTAGACTTCTCATGTCTGTTACCAATCTACTCAGACATAGAATAAAAGGTCTATTCAATTATTAAGACAAGAGGGAATAAAAAATGAGCACAATTGACAATGACACGTATCTAGGCGATGCAGGTGTAAATAACCAATTTGCTGATTTCGATGGCGGCGATGACTTGTTTATTGGTTTTGGTGGTAATGATTCGTTTGTTGGCGGTGGCGGTAACGATTATGTGATCGGCGGCGACGGTGATGATCGCTTAATTGGTGGTGCTGGCGATGATTTGTTAAAAGGTGGGATTGGTAATGATCTATTAAAAGGAGGTTTTGGAAACGACAAGCTTTTAGGTTTGTTGGGTGATAACAAGCTATTAGGGAACACAGGTGATGATATTCTTGTTGTAGGTGCTGGAGATAACATCTTGGTAGGTGGGAGTGACAGTGACAAGTTTGTTTTCACGGATAAGTTTGGTGGTCATGGCGAAGCAAAAGTTATGGATTTCACCATTGGTGAAGACTCTTTGCACATTATTAGCGACTCGGTCACAGACTTCGGTGATTTAAGCTTTAGCTATGATGCTGTAGGTAATGCCGTGTTTACCGATGGTGCTGATCTAACAGTGAAACTTATTGGCGTGACTGAAACTGACATCAACACCTATGGTGCAGATCTGTTCGTAATCTAAACGACTGAAAATAACTCTGGATGGGAATTAGTTTGCGTGGCTCTGCCATGCTGAGGTGAACTAATCGGACACTCTAGAGCGATTTGAGGTTACCTTAAGCTAGGCGCTAGTATTTCTGGCGCCTACAATTTTCACGTTAAACGGAAGTAGTCGTGCAAAAAACGGTTTTCAAAGAAGTGAAACAAAAACTATGCACGCTTGCGGGCTTGCTGATCGTTTTTAGCCTTTTTATCAACTTATTGGTTCTCTCGATTCCGTTGTACATGCTTCAAGTGTACAACCGAGTGATATCCTCCTACTCAACCGATACTCTACTTTTGCTCACTATTATCGTGATTGTCGCGCTGTTAACCATGTCCATCATCGACATTGCACGAGCACAAATGAGTAAATCTTTTGGTTATTGGATGGACACAAAACTCTCCGCTTTCATGCTCAAGCGCACGATTCAATATCAATCACATACTGGGAAGAGTTATACCTCGCAAACTCTGAGAGACATTCAGAACATCAAAAGCTTTTTGAGCAGTCAAGCACCTTATCCACTGTTGGATGCGCCCTGGACACCGCTGTTTATTTTATTTGTGTATTTATTGCACCCGATACTAGGTCACATCGCGTTACTTGGATCAATCGTATTGTTTAGCCTAGGTCTATTCAATGAGCTGATGACGCGTAAAACAATGCAAGAGAGCGAAGTCAGAGCGATTTCTCATATCAACAACGCTGAATTAGCCACGCAAAACTCCAATTCAATTCTCGCAATGGGGATGATGAATGCATTTTTAGAGAAGTGGCAGTCGCGCGTGAGTGAAGTGAATGTGCTTGAAGAGCGAGTGGCAGGTAAGTCCATCTACATGGCTAACTTTTCTAAGTTTGTACGTGGTTCACTACAGATCTTTTTGCTGGGGGGCGGAGCATGGTTAGTGATCCAACATGAGATTACTGCGGGAGCGATGATCGCGAGTTCCATTTTAATGAGTCGGGCACTCTCGCCGATGGAGCAGGCGATTGGAACATGGCGAAGTGCTATGTCTGCTAAAGGCGCGTATAAACGACTAAAAGAAATCGACGCAATCGTGCGCCAAGATGAATCGAATATGCCACTGCCAAAGCCAAAAGGACACTATGAACTAACTGGACTTGCTTATCGCCATCCTGGCACAGCAGAGCCTGTACTCTCATCGATCAACTTATCTATTCCTCCCGGAGTCGCTGTCGGAGTTATTGGCCCTTCTGGTACTGGTAAATCGACGTTTGCTCGGTTGTTATTAGGTACGATCAAGCCACTAGCGGGTAAGGTTACGCTTGATGGTATGGAAGTGTCTACTTGGGCATCGGAAGACCGCGGCGCCCATTTTGGTTATCTCGCTCAAGAAGTAGAGTTGTTTCCTGGCACAATTCGGGAGAACATCGCGCGCTTCAAAGAGGAAGACCCCGCTAAAGTCATCAAGGCGGCGCAACTAGCAGGATGTCATGAATTAATACTCAAGAAAAACAAAGGCTATGATTTCGTTATTGGCGAAAATGGCCGTGGTTTATCTGGAGGAGAAAGGCAGAGAATCGCACTTGCAAGAGCCGTTTATGGCGATCCATCTATTGTGATTTTCGATGAAGCTAATGCCAACCTTGATGGTGAAGGAGAGGCTGCATATCAACGTTTGATTGCCCATTTAAAGGCGCAAGGATCAACGATTATCGTCATTGCCCATAATCCGAGTACATTACGACAAATGGATAGATTGCTGTATTTAGCTGAAGGTCGAGTCAAATTATACGGTGATAAAGATGAAGTATTAAAACGCTTGATGGGCGAAGAAAGAACAGATATTCCAAGGGTAAGAAATGAGCAATCAACTGCCAGCCGTTAATCAGCATCCGTCTGAAACCGTTTATCGTTTTAGTCCGCAAGCGAAACTAAGCTTTCGAAAGCCAATTTTACTTGGTGTGGTGACGCTAAGTGTTTTTCTTGGCGGTCTAGGCTACTGGGCTGCGACAGCGAAATTAGAGAGTGCTGCGATTGCTTATGGCGATTTGTCTGTTCTCACTAAGCGCCAAGAAATTCAACATCTAGAAGGCGGCATTATTGAAAAGCTGTACGTGCAGGAGGGGGACTTGGTTGAAAAAGGTCAATTATTAATTCAACTCTCTAAGCGACAAGCTATGGCGAAGTTGGACTCATTAAGTGGTCAGTTTATTCATACTCTAGCGAAGGAAAACCGTCTAAGTGCTGAGCTAGATGAATTGCCAACGATCGTATGGTCTGATGATCTTGAAAGTATTCCTCGCGTCGATATCGTCCAAGAAGCTCAACTGGTTCAAAACAAGATCTTTGAAGCGAGAAAGCGATTCTTTGATAGTAAGCTGAGCATCATTGAGCAGAGTATTTCTGGGGCAAATTTGGAGCTGGAAAACCTCCAGCAAACCAAAGTCATTGAGAGAGAAAGACTCAATTTTATCGCCGAAGAAATAGACAGTAACCAAGCTCTAGTTCAAAAAGGCTTTTCGGGTAAATCCACCTTACTTCAACTCAAACGTCTTGCGGCGGAAGTGCGGAGTACCTTAAGTCAGTTAGATAGACAATCACTCACAGTAAGCAAAAGGTTGGATGAAAACCAAGCGCAAATTGAAGAGTTGAAGCTTGAAAGACTAAATGAGATTGTCGAGGAGCTACGAAACACCAAAAAGGAAATCGTCGCCATTCGTGAAGAGTATCGCTCAGCACAAGATATTGTAGCGAGAACAACCATCAATGCACCTATTGCAGGCCGTGTGGTCAACATGCAGGTGTTTACTGAAAAAGGTGTGATTGGTTCGGGTGAAACGCTATTGGAGTTGGTTCCTCAAGACGATAAGTTGTTAGTCGAGGCTCGCGTGAATCCCCAGGATATCGATTTAGTTAACCCAGGTCAGCAGGCGCATGTTCGTCTGACCGCTCTGAATGCTAGAACGTTGGCACCATTAGACGGTACGGTGTTAACGATTTCTGCGGATAAGCTTTCACAAGAAAACCAAGAGGATTTTTACCTCGCTAGAATTGCAATTTCGCAAGAAGATGTAGCCAAACACCGCTTAACTTCAGGAATGAACGCGGAAGTGCTTATTTTATCTGAACCGCGAACGCCTTTAAGTTATTTAATAAAGCCAATCACTGAAAGCATGAATCGCGCCTTTAGAGAGGAGTAATCTCAAAAGTACTTGAGTGAACACGGACAACTGACAAAATAATTTGTTATGGTTACCCGTTACTAGGCCGTATTTTAATTCTAAGGGAGCCGTGGAATGGAGAAAGTGCAGTTAGTCGTCGATTTTCTTCTCACTCATAAACTGATTTTTACCGCACTGATCTTTGTGATTATGTGGTTAATTCGTCGTACCATTTTATCGATGATTCGTGGTGACCATGCCTTTCTTTCTGAAGATCAGCGCAGCTGGA
>NZ_WXWT01000206.1:0-12747 GCF_009904725.1 Vibrio sp. V43_P6S15P86 | reverse complement strand
CCATTGTTGTGGCATCCAAAGAGATAATTTTGTGTTTTACAGGCTCGATTCAAAGAGCAAGCTCACGTTCTTTTCGTGTCGGTGACTGGATTGAGGTCGGTAAACTGTGCGGCGAAGTGATCGAGCACAATATGATGGCGACGGTGATTCAAGAGATCGACCTGCACCATGGGCAATATCACTACACCGGAAAAACCGCGACCTTACCCAATAGTATGTTTTTTACTTACCCAGTAAAGAACCTCAATTTTATGAAGCGCTACGTCTACCACAATTTTTCTATCGTGGTGAAAGACTTCGTTAATTTGTATCCTCTGTTACCAATCTTGACCGACAAGATTGAAGAGCATTGTAGCTACTTCAGTGATGTTGCGCATCGCTACAATGCGATGATTGAAAAACACGCGGGGGTCGATCTTCCCGGTGCAGAGCCACATATGCATATTTCTAGTAATATCAATGGTGAGCAGATTTTGCATGTTATGATTTTCTGCCCGACCGATAAAGCTAACCACTTGGAGCATTTGATTCGTAAAGACTTTATGGAACTTTATGAGCAGCGCTTTCCTGTGGTGAGTGAAAAATAGAGAAGTGTCGTACGCCAGTTAAAACAAACCCCGCTATCAAACATAGCGGGGTTTGTTTTTCTAACGGTATTTCCAGCTCTAACTATATTCCCTGAATACTTAGCTGAATTTACTTTTCAGCATTAAAAACAGAAAGTAAGTACTGCCTAAAATAGCGACCAATGTGCCAGCTGCGACCTGACTTGGATAAATAGCGATTTGTCCCAGCCAATCTGCCCACAACATTAGGGTTGCACCAATTAAGGCTCCGACACTTAGTTGCTCTTTCACTTTTCTTGCTCCTAACATCATCGCCATATGGGGAGCGACCAAGCCAACAAAAGATATCGGACCAACTGTAGCGGTAGAAAAGGCGCATAATAAAGCAACGATGGTGAGCATTAGCGTATTGGCTACGGTGGGGTTAAGTCCTCGTGCATTTGAGAATTGTCGTCCGATGGAAATTAATGTTAGCCAGCGAGAAATCGCGAATACAGCGGTAAGCAGAACCATTATTGCCAAACATAGCATCAGTGCGGTGTCGGCTGTGACTCGATAAATTGAACCAGTTAGCCACAATAAAATTTTGTAACTGTCACCAGAACCTTGAGCTAGCGAAAATTGAACAAGGGCTTCTAATAGTGCCGTTAGTGCGATGCCGGACAACACGAAGTTAGATGGATTAAAATGGCTTCGTTTACCGATAATCAGCAATAACATCAATACGGACATACTTCCGAAAAAAGCGATCCCCCAGTTAAATGCGGAGAGAAGTGACCCAGCGATGACTCCTGTCGTAATAATGGCAAACGTGGCTCCGGAAGACACACCGAGAATATCGGGACTTGCCAGAGGGTTGTAAACAATGCGTTGCAAAATGATTCCGGCAACGGATAGCGCAATACCGACAGAAAGTGCGGTTAGCATTCGCGGCCAGCGTAATTGCCATTGGAACTCCCCTGGCACGGACCATTGGATCCCGTTTATACCATGGGTAACGAATGAGTAAACCAGAACCCCGACGATGCTCATTATCACTATGCTACAAACTGCGCGCTTAGAAAGCGCCGTTTTTCCTTGGCTCATTGAAAGGTTAAGTTGATCGGTTGCCGTCAGCTTTTTACGAGTAAACCAAATTAAAGCGGGAGCGCCAATAGCTGCAGCCGCTACGCCGCTAGGAATGGTTTCCTCTAACCATAAGCTTAGCAAGATGGCGGCAGAGTCGGTGATGATTAATAGCATTGCGCCCAAAAGCATGCTGCTGATCAATTCGTCGCGCGGTGTTCTTGCCCCCATCGCTCTGGCAATATTGGGTGTCAGTAATCCGATAAAACTGATGATACCAACCGCAGTGATTGAGGCTGATACCAGCCAAATACCCATCACCATTAACGTGCTAAAAGCAGGTAATACCGCTAAGCCTCGGGCTGCTGCGCCTTCTTGTCCTAGTTTCATTAAGGTCAGAATACGTGGTGCGACGATCAAAATTACGATAGCGATAGCGCAGCGAGGCAATAACCACTCAAACCAATCCCAGCTGTATTGAGAAAGGTCTCCTGCTCCCCACATAAAAATATTCTGTGCAAACTGAGCGTTTAAAATAATAATGGCTGTGGCGATAGAACCGAGCAAGATATTGATCACCATCCCCGAAACGACCAACGGCAAACCCGTCATATTACGCACACCGGCAATTGATACGATCAGGCCAAACGCCACTAAAGCCCCCGCCATTGCGGCTAATGCAGAGTAATCGGCTACCCAATCGACGAACCAAATATTTACCACAACTAATGCAAGCCAAGCGCCAGAAGAGGTGCCAAGAGTCAAAGGAGAGGTGAGGTTATTCTGCGTTAATTGCTGCATTAAGCTGCCAGTGAGACCAAGCATGGCACCAACAAGCAGAGTAATACTTAACCTAGGAAGCTGAGCTTGCGTAAAAAATACGTCACGAAATTCGCTCGCTACCTCTGGTTTTGTTAATAATTGCCACTGTTCGAAGAGTGATAAATTAGTGTCAATTTGTAGACTAAAGACGCTAAGTAACGTAACCAGCGCCAGATAACCAATATAATGTTTCGTTCTCATTGCTTTGGTGCCAACTCTATTAGACTGTCGGTAATCGCTTCAGCGGTGTATTGCAAAGACATAGCACCGCCATACGCCCACACTGCTCTGACTGAATTTACCCGCAGCTTCTTTACAAACGGCATCGCTTGCCAAAGTGGTGAATCTTTCAGTTTGCGTTCTTCTGGGAAAGGTTGTACGTAGAGAACGTAGCTGTTTTGAAGGTTTTGAAGTCGATTAATCCGATCTTGCTTTACGCCCCACGCACGTGGAGCCTCTTTAATTGGAGCGTGTAATCCCAGCTTTCTGACCACGTAGTCTGTGGTGGAATTTTCGGTTGCAAGAAACACCGTATTCGGCGTTGAAAAACGCATCACCAGAACACTGAGTGGTTCAGAGTAATAGTGGCGAATTCGCTGGCGCATCTGCGCAAATGAAGCATCTAATTCTGCCAGTTTCTGTTCAGCAAGTGCCTCTTTATTGAATAGCTTGCCGAGCGTACGAAAGTGACGAATGGCCGTTTCAGCTGCGGCCTCACTTTCAGAAAAATTAGGTAGATAGATTACCGGAGCAATTTGTTTGAGTAACGGAATCAAGTCTTGCTGTGGAGACGCAGCAAGGATGACATCTGGTTTCAAACTGGCTATTTTTTCTAAGTTGGGCTCTGCTCGGGTTCCAATATCTTCGATTGACTCTGGCGCAGTTGGATTAACTACCCATTGGCGGTAGCCTGGTAAATTGGGGGCGGCAATTGGTTCCATGCCTAGCGCCAAAACTTGTTCTAGGATGTCCCAATTTAAGGCAATAACGCGCTGCGGCGCTTGCTCAAAACTATGCTCACCATATTCATCGGTAACGGTGATGACTGCATTTGCATTAGTCATAAAAAATGCTAACAGAAAAGCAGATTGTGTAACCACAGTAAGTAAACGAGCTATTATGCGCATACAACAGCCATCTTTTGGCTCGCCAATGTGTTGGCTGGAGTTGGATGATCAATGAGCTTAATCGGTGACTCATACAACTCAGAAAGGCGCTCCTCATCTAGCAGCATGTCGGCGTTGCCTTCGAACGCAATTTGACCTTTTTTGAGCGCGACAATGTGCGTTGCGTAGCGCAGTGCTAAGTTCAGATCGTGCAGGATCACGATAATGCCTACGTTCTCGGTTCGATTCAGCTCTGCCAGTAGCGCCATCAATTGAAATTGATGGTGAACATCGAGCGCGGAGGTCGGTTCATCGAGAATCAAAATCGGTGATTGTTGAGCCAACAGCATAGACACCCAAGCGCGTTGGCGCTCACCACCCGATAAATCGTCCGCTAATGCTTGAGCAAAAGGTGTAACTCCTGTTCGTTCCATAGCCTGCGTGATGATCTGTTTGTCTTCTGTTTTCCAACGACCAAGTGCCCCACGCCACGGAAAGCGACCTAAGCGCACTAGCTCTTCTACCGTTAAACCAGCCGAAGAGGGCAGCTTTTGTGGCAAATAGGCGATCTGTTTTGCCAACTCTTTGGTTTTGAGTGATGAAAGGGAAGTATCGTTTAGTGTTACCGTGCCTTTATCTGGTGGCATTTGACCAGAAAGCAGGTTCACCAGTGTCGACTTACCTGAACCGTTATGGCCTAAAACGACCGTTAGCTCATTTGTTGGGATGTTAAGTTGTTCGATGCCGAGGATCTGACGTCCACCTCGAACGATCTCAATATTAGACAGTTGAAACATGGATGACTCTTAGGAGGAAACTCCCCTCAAGAGAGGGGAGTAGGAAGTTCAATTACCAGCGGTAGTTTGCGTTTAGCATGACAGAGCGAGACTGGCCGTAGTAACACCAATAATCGCAACCTGAAACAAACTCTTTATCCAGAATGTTGTTCACGTTTAGCTGTGCTTGCCACTGTGAAGTGATGTCGTAAGTGATTGACGCATCCCAAAGAGTGACTGAAGGAACAGTTAGGTTCGAGCTTTTAGGGTTATCTTTTGACTCACCTACGTAGCGCACACCAGTACCGATATTGAGGCCTGGAATCAGGCTGTAGGCGCTGTAGTCTACCCATGCAGAGGCTTGATGTTCAGGAATAAGTGCGGCTTGTTTTTTACCTTGGCCAAAGCTTTCGTCTGTTTTCGCTTTGGTGTAGGTGTAGCTTGCCATCAGTTTTAGATCGTCGGTTAGCTGCGCCGTGCTTTCTAGCTCAATACCTTGAGATGTCACTTCACCTGTTTGTGTCGCAATCCATGTTGATGGGTTGGTCACCAACGCGTTCTTTTGCGTGATGTCGAACCATGCAAGGTTGATAAAGCCATCCATAAAGCTTGGCTCATACTTCACACCCACTTCTACTTGCTCGCCTTCCAGCGGTTTGTATAGCTCATTGGTTGCCGCATCAATGGTGCTGATCACTTCAAACGATTGAGAGTAGTTTACGTAAGGTGACAGACCATTGTTTGCAAGGAACATCACACCCGCGCTGAGAGACAACTGACCATCATCACGAGATTCACTTTGGTTAACGGTAGCGCCTTTGCCAGAGTTTTCTGTTTTCACCCAGTCGTAACGAGCACCCACGTTACCAATCCATTGTTCATGCAGTTTCAATTGGTATTGCGAGTAGAAACTTGCTTGAGATTTCTCAATCTCACGTTTCACGTTGTTGGCAGGATCAAGTGGGGTGAAGTTGCCGTAAACTGGGTTCCACGGGTTGATGGTGCCAAACGCGTAGTTGTCCTGCTCGTCTCCATCGGTTTTGTGGAATTGCAGATCCATACCGACAAGCACCGTGTGCTCTGCGTTGTCTGTCATCCAGTTGCCGACAGCATTGTTATCGAACGTGATGCTCTGGTTTTTGCCGTCACGGAATACGATGCCTTGCGTTAATTCTTCTTTCGCTGGATCGTTGTTTGAGAACGCGTAAGAGCTGCGCAAGTACAACTCATTCGAACCGTAGTTGAGGTTTTGCGAGAATGACCACGTGTCATTGATGTCGTGCTCTAGTAAGTAACCTAGAGAAAACTGCGTGCGTTCGTATTTATCGTAGTTTGGCTGACCAAGGTTAGTCGAAGGATCGATTTTGCCAAAGTTAGAACCAATCAGAGTACCTGCTGCCGGGAAGAATGGGTTAGTTGGTACACCGTCATCATGAAGGTAAGTAGCCAAAACGGTCAGCATTGTACGGTCAGAAATGTCGAACTCGACACTTGGCGCTAGGTAGAAACGCTCGTTATTGGTGCCGTCCAGTTCACCGTCTTGGCTTGTCATCAAGCCAACCAAACGGTAGCGGATTGTGCCATCGTCGTTTGCTTCATCAGCAATGTCAAAACCCACAGACTGGTGTTGGTTGTTGCCCACTTCGACTTTTACTTCGCCTTGAGGCGTAAACGTTGTTTTTTTCTGCACCGCATTCACGATGCCGCCTGGTGCCGATTCACCAAACAGAATAGCTGATGGGCCTTTAACCACTTCCACACTTTCTAGGCCGTAAGGTTCGACCAACCATGTGTAGTAACCATCGCGGAAGAGGCGGTTGCCGTTTAGGTAAGTCGCAGCATCAAATCCACGAACTTTGAACCAATCGGTGTCGTTGTCGGCACCATAAGGCTGAGCGGTTACGCCAGATGTGTAGCGTAATGCTTCGTCCAATTTTTGCGGTGCACGAACACGAAGTTCATCTTCAGAAATGATAGATACGCTGCGCGGTGTTTCTGCCGCAGGGGTTTCTACTTTAAGTGCTTGCGCGGTGACCGTAATAGTCTCCATTGCAATAATGTCATCTTGTACAACGTCTTCTTGAGCTTGTGCTGTGAATGCAACCACTGCTGCTGTTGGTGCCAAAGCACAGACCAACGCGTTACGGATCGCGATGGTCAGTAAGTTATTCTTTGTCATAAATATATTCCCGACAATTATGTTTAACGCTAAGCTTAATTGTAATTATTATCATTTGAACTTTTGTTTCGGTATTTTACTGACTTTTGTATCAAAAGATAGTAAAACGTTCGCAAATTCATTCGTGGTACTTAAAGTCGTTGTTATGTTCAATTGGTTTGAAAAACTGACCCAACCCTTTCCCCAGATGGAAACCGAAAAGCCACCGAAGACACTTTTTGGCTTCTGTCGCTTTTACACTCGTGGCTTTGAAGCCCCTTTACTTGTTATGGCTGTGTTCAGTGCGCTTATTGCCATTACTGAGGTGACGCTGTTGCGTTATATGGGTGAGCTCGTCGATATTCTCTCTAATCAGGATCGCGCAACATTCTGGCAAGATCAGGGTGATCGCATGCTAATGATGCTGTTCTTAGTGGCGGTTGTGATGCCAGCTCTCGGTTTTGTCCACTCAATGGTGATGCACCAAACGTTATTGGGTAACTACCCGATGTCTATCCGTTGGTTGATTCACCGTTACTTGCTAAAACAAGCGGTTGGATTTTTCCAACGTGACTTTGCAGGCCGAGTTGCGACCAAAGTGATGCAAAGTGCGTTAGCGGTACGAGAAACGGTCATGAAGTTGGTGGATGTACTGGTTTATATCAGCGTTTATTTTCTTTCGATGCTTTGGATGATGGGCGAGGCCGATGGCTTGCTGATGTTGCCTATTGTGATTTGGATAGGAATGTACGCGGTTATCCAGTTCTACTTTATCCCTAAAATGAAACAAGTAGCGACAGAGCAAGCGGATGCTCGCTCGGTTATGACCGGACGCATTGTCGATTCTTACACCAACATTTCTACCGTAAAACTATTCGCTCATTCACAGCGAGAGTTGGAATACGCAGAAAGCAGCATGAAGCAATTTTTGGTGACGGTTTACCGCCAAATGCGCATGGTGACTTGTTTGCTGTTTAGTGTTGATGCCATCAACTATTTACTGCTGATGTCTATCAGTGCCATTTCGGTTTATTTATGGCTAGATCACGCTGTAACAATTGGTGCTATTGCGATTGCCATTAGTATTGCGTTGCGCGTACAAGGAATGTCGAAGTGGATCATGTGGGAAGTTAGCGCATTGTTTGAAAACATCGGTACGGTAGTGGACGGTATTAATACGATTTCAAACGACGTTGAAGTGAAAGACATACCAAATGCCAAGCCTCTGCAAATCTCTCAAGGTGAGATCTGCTTTGATCACGTAGGTTTTAACTACAGTGATGAAAAGGCGGTATTTGAGAACTTGAATCTGACCATTAAACCGGGCGAAAAAGTCGGTATTGTCGGTCGTTCTGGGGCAGGCAAATCCACGTTGGTTAACCTGTTGCTGCGTTTTTACGACGTAAATACGGGGAAAATTTGTATTGATGGACAGGATATTTCTCAAGTCGAACAAGAGTCGCTGCGCCAACACATTGGTATGATCACGCAAGACACCTCTTTGCTACATCGCTCAATTAAGGAAAACATTCTTTACGGTGATCCAGATGCTTCAATGGATGCCGTTATCGCAGCTGCTGAAAAAGCACACGCTCATGATTTCATTCAATCTCTAAGAGACGAGCAAGGTAACGTTGGCTATGACGTTGAAGTTGGGGAGCGCGGCGTGAAGCTGTCTGGCGGTCAGCGTCAACGTGTGGCGATTGCTCGCGTGCTGCTGAAAAACGCACCAATTTTGATCATGGACGAAGCAACGTCTGCACTTGATTCAGAAGTGGAGTCGGCAATTCAAGAAAACCTTGAAGTTCTGATGGAAGGAAAAACAGTGATTGCAATTGCTCACCGTTTATCAACGATTGCCGCGATGGATCGTTTGATTGTGATGGATGACGGCAAAATCATTGAGCAAGGCTCACACCACGAGCTGCTGCAATTGGGTGGTGTTTACGCTCAGTTGTGGAAGCATCAAACCGGCGGCTTTTTGTCTGAGCAAGGTGATGCTCAACTGCAAGTCATATAATATGACGCTACACGAAAGAGGAGCAAATGCTCCTCTTTTTTATGTCTGCCGTTTATACCGAGTGAGTAGGCGTCAATGGGTGACGTTTACTTGTGATTATTCATTAAGTTAGGCTAACTTAATGATGGTTATGTTTATAACTGACTGTCGTTCTTGCATTTTTTACGCTTTTTTTACGCGAACTCCGAATGGGCTTTTGCTAAAGTTTCTGCATCGAATTTTGGTTGATGTACTTTATGTTTGCTCATTGGCGAGATAACACATTTCTCTTTTCTGCCATCGTGATTATTGGCGCGGTTGTGGCCTCATGGCTGTTAGACCAATTGTTTGGCTCTACCGCTGCGGTCCTGCTGATTTTGCAGTTAGCCGTCGTGGTGGTGGCATTTCAATGCAACTCGCGATTCGCTTATGCGGCGGCGGTGATCGAAGCGTTGAGCTTCAACTTCTTTTTCACGACGCCTCGTTACTCTTTGCAGATGTTTCGTCCGGAAGACATTTTTAATCTAGTCGTGTTTATGGTGGTGGCATTTATCACCAGCACTTTTGCAGATCTTTATCGTCGCCAGCAGGGCGAGTTAAAACAAACCAAGCTGCAAAATAGCATCCTGTTATCGGTGTCCCATGACCTACGCACGCCGCTAGCAACCATTATTGGAACATTGACCACACTCAACGAGTACATGCCCAAGCTCAATGACTTAGAGCGTAAAGAATTGCTCGACAGTGCGACTTCAGAAAGCCACCGCTTGCATCAATATATCGAGAACCTCTTACAGGCGACTAAGCTCCAGCACGGTACATTAAAAATTACCAAAAAATACGAGTCGATTGCAGATATTGTTCGGGATGCGGTTTCTCGTTTGCCGAATTACACCGAGAAAGTGTCCATGAATATAGATGATTCCGTTGGTCATTTGTCAGTAAGTCGTTCGCTCATCGAACAAGCGATTTTTAATGTGTTGGATAATGCCATGCGATTTTCACCAGAGAATGAATCTGTTGAGGTTTCACTTTCTAAGCAGGGTTCGTCGTGCGTGATTGATGTTCGGGACATGGGGATTGGCATCAAAGCTGAAGATGCGGAAAAAATATTCAACCTTTTCTATTCCGGCGTGAACAACAAATCGGCCGATTCAGGAACCGGAATGGGACTCGCGGTTGCCAAAGGCATCATCACCGCACACCAAGGAGAGATTCAATCTATGCCAGTATCAGAAGGGACGCTGATCCGCATTCGACTTCCACTCAATCAAGGAGCAGAGCAGGCGTGAGTTACAAAGTTTTAGTCGTGGACGATGAGCCTCGCATTCATACCTTTATTCGAATTTCGCTGTCTGCTGAAGGGTTTGATTACATTGGCGCGAGTACCATTGCAGAAGCCAAAGCGTGTTTCGAAGCGTATTCGCCGCACGTCATTCTGCTAGATTTAGGCTTGCCCGACGGCGATGGGACGGAGTTCCTCACTACGCTTCGTCAGACGTATAAAACGCCAGTGTTAGTGCTGACAGCTCGTGATCAAGAAGAGGAAAAAATTCGCCTTTTAGAAGCGGGCGCGAATGATTACTTGAGCAAGCCTTTTGGCGTAAAAGAGCTCATCGCGCGCATCAAAGTGCTGGTTCGAGATTTGGTGGATGAGCAAGCCGTCGCTGATGAGCTGGTGGCTGGCCGAGTCAAAATCATCAAAAGTACTCACCAATTTTGGTTGGATCAGAGGGAAATTCCACTCACCAAGAAAGAGTTTTCCTTCATTGAACAGTTGATTCTCAAGCCGGGAAAACTCATTGAGCAAACTCATTTGCTAGCGGTAATTTGGGGAAAAAGTCATATCGAAGATACTCACTACTTACGCGTGTTAGTGAGTCAACTACGCAAAAAACTGAACGATAGTACTGACGAACAGCGATTTTTAAAAACCGAGCCGGGGCTGGGTTATCGTTTAGTGCTTGAGACGTCCAAGCACCACTAAATTCCAAATTTAATCAACGTTAATGCCAAGGTTTAGTGCTGGTTGTCGGCACTCGAACAGGATTCGTGTTGCCTATTTTTCGTGACGGAAAATCAGTCTAGCCCTTAACGCATTAGCATTTTCTATACATAAAACACAGTTAGGGATTGATATGGCTCACTTTACAGTAATTGGTTTAGGGCGATTTGGTGTTGCCGCCAGCTTAGAACTTATTCATCTTGGACACACGGTAACGGGGATGGATAGCGACCCGAAAATCGTCGAAAAATACGTCGAAGAGTTAACGCAAGCGGTCATATGTGACGCGACAGACGAAGGTGCACTCAGAGAATTAGCGCTAGCGAACAGTGATGTGGTGTTGGTGGCGATTGGCGAAGACATGCAAGCCAGTTTGTTGTGTACTCTGGCGCTGAAAAATCTGGGTGTGAAATCCATTTGGGTCAAAGCGAGCACCAAAGCGCACCACACCATCGTGTCTAAGCTTGGTGTACAACGCATTATTCATCCGGAAGAGGAGATGGGCGTAAGAGTCGCGCAGGCACTCAACTATCCGATGGTGAACAACTATTTGGAAATAGGGCATGGTTTGTATGTGGTGGAAATCCACGTTAAATCCAATCTGCACGATACGCCGCTTTCTAAGTTGATCAGCCGAGGCAGTTACAACATTCAGCCGATATTGGTGAAGCGCGAAGAAGCCGTCTACACCAATATCAATGATGAGTTTGTGCTTAATGAGTTCGACACGCTGTTGCTTTGTGGTAGTCGCGCGGAGCTGAAATACGTCGCTCCAAGGTTGGTGTAACATGGTTTTGTGGCATCCCTCTATTATCCCAATCGAGCGAAAACCCAAAGCGGGCAAAAAATTGTTGGGCGCACCGCCATTGATACTTAGCCTCAGCTTTGCGTGCTTGATCATTCTTGGCACGGTCTTACTCAAACTGCCGATTGCCACCACAGAGGCCATCACTTGGATTCAAAGCCTGTTTACTGCGACATCGGCCATTACGGTGACGGGATTAGTTGTGGTAGACACGGGCACGGCGTTTACGCCTTTTGGGCAAGTGGTTATTGCTTTCCTGATTCAATGTGGTGGCCTAGGTTTGATGACGTTTGCCATCGTGACCTTGCTGGCTCTGGGCGGAAAAATTGGCTTTTTGGAGCGAGCCGTCGCGAGAGAGGCATTTAACCAAACTGACTCGTCGACACTCATTGCCACCGCTAAATCTGTATTGATGTTCGCTCTGCTTGTTGAACTTATTGGTTTCACTATTTTGAGCGTTTATTGGAGTGAAGAGCTGGGCTGGAAAACCAGTTTGTTCCATGGTTTCTTCTACACCATCAGTGCGTTTAACAATGCAGGTTTTGCGTTAAGTGCAGATAGCTTAATGCCTTACGTGGACGACCCGGTCGTTAACTTCACCATTACCAGTTTGTTCATTATTGGTGGTTTAGGCTTCTCGGTTTGGATTGACTTAAAACGCAATCGCCGTTGGCACCGACTTACCGTTTACAGTCGAATGATGATCTTAGGCACGGTGATCATTAACGTGGTGGCACTTATCGCCATTTACCTGATTGAAAATGATAACCCCAACACGCTTGCCCCGTTGAGCGAAGCAGGGAAATGGTGGGCATCGTGGTTTCAAGCGGTGACGCCAAGAACGGCAGGCTTCAACACTTTAGCTATCGATCAGTTGGAAGATGCCACAACGGCGATCATTCTGGTGTTGATGTTTATCGGCGGTGGATCATTGAGCACGGCAAGTGGTATTAAAGTTGTGACATTTATGGTGTTAGTCTTGGCAACTTACAGTTATTTGCGTCGCGATGAAGCAACCTATACCTTTCAACGCGAGATTCCCAAAGAGACCATCAGCAAGGCATTGGCGCTGACTCTGATCTCGGTGGGTGTGACTTGGTTTGCCATATTCACGCTGTTACTGACAGAGAAAGCGTCTATGTTAGACATTATGTTCGAAGCGGTCTCGGCACTGGGTACGGTTGGTTTGTCGCGAGGCTTAACGGGCAGTTTGTCCGAACCGGGTGAGTTAGTGATCATCTTCATGATGTTTATGGGACGATTAGGGCCTCTTACTTTAGCGTACTTCTTAGCCAGCCCAAGAAAGAAAAAAGCGCGTTACGCGAGCACTAAACTGGCAATAGGGTAAATGGGCTAACTCGGAGAAAATGACCAAAAGGCTAGGCATAAGAGGAGTAACTGCTCCTCTTTTTTGTGCTCTTTGTAGCCACGAAACTGTATACGGT
>NZ_WXWT01000470.1:0-12784 GCF_009904725.1 Vibrio sp. V43_P6S15P86 | reverse complement strand
GAATTAATACAATGACGCGTATTCTGCCCTTAAATAAAAATGAGATCAATTATCATTTTCATAATCATGTGAGATTTTTATCTAGTGTGTTAGGAAAACGTTTGCTTTGACCGAGGTAATAAAACTTAATAACTTCCTAAATTAGCGTTCTATGCTGTTTATATAAAACCAGACAGATATAAAAGCTAACAAACGAGTGAGTATGGAAAGACGCTATTTCACCTAGCGACAGACATAAAAAAATCCGAGTGCGAACACTCGGATTTTTAAGAACTAAAATCAGTGGGAAACTACAGCAGCTTTTACTCTTCAGAGCTCGGTGCCGCTGGTTTTTTCTTAGGGATGAAGACATCATCACCCACAGATACGTTTTTGTAGAAGCTCTTGTCACGCTTAGCTGGTTTTTTCGCCGATTTTTTCGCTTGAGGGCGAGCTTTCTTTGCGGTCGCTTTCTTATTGCGGAAATCTGGTTTAGGTGGCTTCAGGCCTTTAAACTTACCTTTCAGATCTTCGAATACTGAAAACTCAAGATCTTGTTGTAGGTAAGCTTCTACACGTTTAAAGCTATCCCAGTCTTTTGGACCAACAAGAGAAATCGCATCACCCTTGTTACCAGCACGGCCCGTACGGCCAACACGGTGTACATATTCTTCAGTATGCTTTGGCATATCGAAGTTAATGACGTGTGTCACTGTCGCAATATCCAAGCCACGAGAAGCAACATCTGTTGTCACTAGGATCTTGAATACCGCTCGCTCAAACTGGCTCATGATCGTATTGCGTTGAGCCTGGTTCAAGTTACCACTCAGTGCTACGGCCTTCAGTTTTTTCTCGTTTAGCTTCGCTGTTAGGCGTTCTGTATCATCGCGCGTCGCCGTGAAGATGATAACTTGACGATATTCTGCTTCTGAAAGTACGCGATCTAGAATCGCCTCTTTATGATCAAGATGATCACACAGGTAGAATTTTTGCGTGATATCTTTGTGTTCTTCGTTAGAAACACCGATAGCAATACGTTTCGGAGCATTAAGCATTTCAGCCGCAATGTCATTTACGTCGGCGTGATCCAACGTTGCAGAGAACATTAATGTTTGACGGCGACGATGCTTAGCTGCTTTATGGATACGACGAAGCTCTGGTGCAAAGCCCAAATCCAGCATACGGTCTGCTTCATCAAGGATCAGCGTTTCCAAACCTTCAAGGTAAAGCGAGCGGTGCTCTAAGTGGTCAGCCAGACGTCCTGGTGTCGCCACGATGAATTTCGGGTAACGGCGCAGTGCTTTCACTTGATCATTAAAGTTCTCACCACCCAAAATCAATGCAGCTTCATAAGATAGGCCAGCTAGCATAGAACGAAGCTCACCATATACTTGTTTCGCTAGCTCACGAGTAGGAGCAAGGATTACCGCGCGAGGGTCTTTCGCAGAAAACGATTTTGTCTTTAAAGACTTATGAAGCATTGGCAATACAAACGCCAAAGTCTTGCCCGAACCTGTTTTCGAAGATGCCAATAGATCCTTGCCTGCAATCGCAACAGGAATCGCCTGCTGCTGAATGTCAGTCGCTTTTTTAAAATCGTAGTGTTTTAGGTTCTTCAACAATCGGTTGTCTAGGCCTAGATCTTTAAATTGCAAAGTATTCTCCAATAAATCAGTCAGCGTCTGAGCGCTCTGTAGTGTCGTTTCCGCTCTAACGCAGCAAAAAAATAAAGCTCGGTATAATACCGCAAATCATAGGAGTATAGATAGAGATCACACAAACTAATTCCCTGTGGTAACGGTAAAACATCATTTTTGGCTCAGTTCAGAGTAAAGACTAGCCTTTTTGATGAGCAGCTGGACAGGAAGTTTAGAGAAAAGCCGTTCAAATATGCCTTCTATCCATCAACAAAACGACTTAAATAGCAGTTATTTGGGCCAATAAACTTTCATTTGTGTCAATATCGTCTAAATTATTGATATCAGGAACGTGGCAAATACACCTGCTATGAAAACTGTTGTGAGAACGAAATAAAGGATAGGTAGTTAAACTTTGTTAAGTTCAGGTAAAAGTTGACGTCAGGTACTCCATGAAATTCTTGGGTTTTTTTGACTTTTGCTACATCATGTACTGATAAAATGTAACCACATTTAACCTCGCTACTGTATAAAATAATAGTTAGTGGCGAGACTTTCACTATAAGCAAGGAGTTCTTATATGAACAAAACGTTGATCGCAGCTGCAGCAACTTCAGTACTTCTACTAGCCGGTTGTGCTTCTTCTGATGACGCAGCTACAGCAAATGCAGCAAAATTAGACGAACTAAGCAACCAAGTTAGCCAACTAAGCCAAGACGTACAAGCTCTTCAATCTGACGTTCAAAAATCAGGCGCAGCAGCAATGGCTGCTCAAGAAGAAGCTGAGCGTGCTAACGAGCGTATCGATAACATCGCTCAGTCTTACACTAAGTAAGATTTGATACCGCGTCTTAACGCCCGTTAAGGCGCGGTTATCTCGATAGGAACCCCATTCTGTGCAGCGATTGCTGCTTTAGCCTTCACGTTTTTCATACCGAATTCATCCAACCACCACTTTAACTCTTTCGGCACTTTCAGTTCATCTTTCTCGCCATTACTACGAGTCAAAGGCTCATGTGCTTCTAAGAACACACTTCTGTCAGGCTCAAGTGTCATTTTGATAGGCTGGTTAATGATGTTAACGTCTTCACCGTTACGAACCTTGTCAAATAACCACTCAATGTCACTTGGGTCCATACGAATACAACCCGCGCTGACTCGCATACCAATCCCAAAGTCCTTGTTGGTACCATGAATTAGGTATTCGCCATTTCCGTAGGCTAAACGCAATGCAAACATGCCAAGCGGGTTGTCTGGACCGGCAGGTACAACGGTTGGCAAGTCAATGCCCTTTGCTTTGTACTCGGCACGAATCGAGGCTGGCGGCGTCCACGTAGGGTTTGGACGCTTTTGACTAATACGCGTTGTCATCACCGGGGTGTCTCGCCCAATTCGCCCGATTCCCACCGGGAATACATACACAATATCTTCTCCTTTCGGGAAGTAGTATAAGCGCAACTCCGCTAAATTAATGACAATGCCTTTGTGGGGTACATCTGGGAGGATCAGTTGTGTTGGAATAGTAAGAACGTGTCCCTCTTCTGGCAAGAAGGGATCAACGCCTTTATTTGCCGCCATTAAACCTAGCATCCCGACATCGTAGTGCTTGGCAATATTTGCCATGGTTTCGCCTTCTTGCACGACGTGGTTTTCAAGGCGACCAATTAAACGACTGCCATCCTCTGGTAGCTCGTACATTTTAGCGAATGACAAACCACTCGCTAAAGATAACGATACAGATAACAGCGTACGTTTTGCGAAACTCATTGATCGCTTTTTGCTAAGCATTTCACTTTATTCCTTGGCACTTTTAAAGAGCCGTAAGGTTATCTCTCTTTCTGTCTTGTGATCAACCATCGGCTTGTGATATTCCAGTAAAGAAAATCCCTCCCAAGTCCAAGGTTTATGGATGTATTTGTTTGGTACACTTTTGATTTCAGGCACCCAGTGGCGCACGAATTGGCCATCAGAGTCAAACTTCTCACCTTGGCTTATCGGGTTGAAAATACGGAAGTACGGCTGCCCATCACAACCCGTCGATGCAGACCACTGCCAACCACCATTGTTTGCTGCGAAATCACCGTCCACCAGCTTACTCATGAAGTACGCTTCGCCCCAACGCCAGTCAATGTGTAAATCCTTGGTGAGAAAGCTCGCGACAACCATACGAAGCCTGTTATGCATCCAGCCTGTTTGGTTGAGCTGACGCATTGCAGCATCGACGATCGGGTACCCTGTCGCTCCTGTCTTCCATCGCTCAAAAGCCTGTTCATCATAAGACCACTGAATTTTATCCTCCCAGTCGATAAAGCCTTTGCCTTTAACGAGCTTTGGTTCGAAAACCAACAGATGCTGATAAAACTCACGCCAAATGATCTCACTCAACCAAGTTGCTTTTCCTTCTGTTAGGTCATTTTGTTGGTTTTCAGCATACAAGCGAGCAATACATTGCCTTGGTGACAACGCACCAATCGCAAGATAGGGAGACAGTTGACTGGTGCCATCAATAGCCGGAAAGTCTCGATCTTCCTTGTAAGCATCACTGCGCTCACGAGCAAATTCCCTAAGCTGCTTTAAAACATCATGGGTCGAAGCAAACCAATCCTCGCTGGACTCTCGAGGATAGCTAAACGTGAAGTCTGAACTAAATCGAATCGGCACTAATTGTTCCAATAGTTTGCTGCTTAGCGGCGCTTGTTCGTGAGGCTTTGTTACCGCTGGCATTTGAAACTGCGTCAACCAAGCACGTTTGAATGGTGTAAATACCTTAAAATACTCACCTTGCTTATTGAGAACCGTCGTTGGTGGGTGCACACATTTGTCGTGGAACAGTTCAAAGTCGATATCATGGGAAGCTAGCGCCTCACTCACTTGTGCATCGAGCTCTCGTTCATTCACTTCATAGTGAATATTCGCCATAACAGACGTTGCTTCAAGTGTTTTCGCCCATCCACTAATCACTTCGGTACAATCAGAAAACGACGGCACCTCTTTATATAAAAAAGGAACATTCAGGCTTTCCAACTCGTCGTTGAGATACTCTAAACGACGAGCAATGAGATCCGCCTGCATCGGTGCCATGTGGTGTTCTCGCCACTGCTCTGGCGTCGCGATAAAACAAGCGACAACAGGCTGACCTGAATCTAACGCCACCTTAAGTGCGGTGTGGTCTAACGTTCGTAAATCACGTCGAAACCATACTAAGATCATGGTGTCTCCTTCGTTTCGTCTACTCTGTTAGGTGCAGTTTCTCAATCACTTCAGAACATCCAATACGTTCGCCAAAACGTGTTTGAAGCATTTTGATAGACTCCACTTGCTTAGCTGCCAGCGCTTTATTGGAAAACAGGTAAATGAGCGAGTAGCTATCAACAACTTCGTGCTCCAGTAAACCAGAGACATCATCAACTTTGTCGATCAACGTTGTGTGATACCCTTGCTCACACAACTTCGCCGCTTGAATCCAGCTCTCTGCTTCCCTATGTTGTTCAAAGCTGATAAGCAAGCACTTCCCTTTGGAAGCGGCTTTGTTTTCAGAGTCGATAACAAGTGCAAGACGAGTGATCAAACAAGTTTGAAATAACCCCATCTGCAACGATCTCAGCGATCCTTTGACCATCTCCAGCGCGTCAAATACAGGGTCGATAAATTGTTCAATAACCAAGTTCAATGGATACTCTTTGAGAACAGAAGCAAGTAAGCTCTCCGCTTTTCCTCGATTCAGTTTCGAAAGTGCTGATAACATGGTTTCTACTTCTTCGAGAGTACGAACTTCATTGTTGACTTCTACGTCAGCACTTTTTCCCAAAAGTCCCTTTACTTTACCGATGGCAATCCCCTTCGCGAGCCAACTCTGGACTTCACGAATCGTATCGAGATCTTGCTGTCGATAAAGTCTGTGCCCTTTTTCTGTTCGCTGAGGCTGGATCAAATTGTATCTTCTCTGCCAAGCTCTCAGCGTAACTGGCTTCACACCCGTGATTTCTGCGACATCTCGGATCGCGTATAGTTTTTCTTCTGAACTACAAACCATAGCGTAATCTCATCTCCTGCGGATACGGTTCTAAAAACTTCTGTTTTGCTAAATACTCATCTGGGTAAGTGTTTAAGTAGTGTTTAATCAATGTCAACGGTGCTAATAATGGCAATGTACCAGTACGGTAGTCATGAATTACTGTTGCTAATTCTTCTTTTTCGTCTTTAGTTAAAGCGCGCTTAAAATACCCTTGTAAATGCATTAGTACGTTAGTGTTGTTTTTTCGGCTAGCACGATTCGCAAGTGCCCTCATAAGACCTAAGCGATACTCTTGATAGAATTCTTCGATTTCATAGCTAGCGACATCGGCAACTAAACGACCAAGAGAGCGGTATGACTCAGGGTGATGCGCCATCAAGGTCAACTTATAGCGCGAATGAAAATCGATAATTTTGCCTCGAGTTGGCTCTCCGTCCATCGAGTCATAAAAGTCGTTCAGGCAAAATACTCGGGTAATAAAGTTTTCTTTTAATACAGGATCGTTAAGTCGGCCATCCTCCTCGACGGGCAACCAAGGCATTTTTTTCATCAGCGTTTGTGTGTACAAGCCGACGCCTTCTTTCGCTGCGTTATTTTTGCTATAAACCTTGACGCGCTCCATACCGCAAGTTGGAGACTTGGCACAGACGATGTAACCACAAAGTTGCTCGCTTTGTAGCTCCTCCACTTTGTTAGCAGAGTAAGCAAGCATATTATCGGTATGGTCATTTTCTGGATTTTTAGTTTCTACCAGCGCCACACGCTCTTCTTCGGAAATCAAACGAATTGTTGGTCGCGGCACTGGCATTCCGACGCCCACTTCGGGACATACCGAAACAAAGTCAAAATATGGGCTGAGCTCTTTAGTCACAAAGTTGCTCACCTTATGACCAGAGTCAAAACGCACTCGTTCACCCAAAACACACGAACTGATACCTACTTTGATTGAAGATTCCATGATGACGCATCCCTATACAAAAATTTTTGTTGTATAACTTATAGCAAGCCCTTCCAGATTGTACAAGAAAATAAGTTGTACAATTTAATCGTTTTACTTCACTCGAAAGTATTTCGATCAACCAGTTGTCAGAAAAAAGTTTGGCCCAAAAACAAAGAATTTGTGTGCGCAATCGACAAACTGCTCAAAAGCAAATCGATTGCTCTTTTGATTTCAACAGATTTAGTTATCAATAGGGGTTGCAGTTTCTAAATGCGTGGTTTTTGTGACTAAGCTCTCAAGGGGCTACTGTACGTCCCGATATTATTGCCTCAACGAAAACGAACAAGTTCAACAGAATTGGTAATAGCGTTCTATAATAGAGGCGTTTTATCAAAACAAAACTTTGGAGAGCACTTATGGCAACCCCACACATTAACGCACAACCAGGTGATTTCGCTGAAACAGTTCTAATGCCAGGCGACCCGTTGCGCGCTAAATACATCGCTGAAACGTTCCTAGAAGATGTGAAACAAGTTTGTGACGTTCGCAACATGTTCGGCTTTACTGGCACTTACAAAGGCAAAAAAGTTTCTGTAATGGGCCACGGCATGGGTATCCCGTCTTGCTGTATCTACGTACACGAGCTAATCGCAGAATACGGCGTGAAAAACGTAATCCGTGTAGGTAGCTGTGGTGCGGTACGTGACGACGTTAACCTAATGGACGTTGTTATCGGTATGGGTGCTTCTACAGACTCTAAAGTAAACCGTATCCGTTTCAACAACCACGACTTCGCTGCAATCGCTGACTACGGCCTTCTAGAAGAAGCGGTAAACCAAGCGCGTGCTCAACAAGTACCAGTGAAAGTTGGTAACGTATTCTCTGCAGACCTGTTCTACACACCAGAAGCTGACATCTTCGAGAAGATGGAAAAACTAGGCATCCTAGGTGTAGACATGGAAGCGGCTGGTATCTACGGTGTTGCTGCAGACCTAGGTGCGAAGGCGTTAACTATCCTAACGGTTTCTGACCACATCATCCGTGGCGAGAAACTAAGCTCAGAAGAGCGTCAAAAGTCGTTCAACGACATGATGAAAGTTGCGCTAGAAACCGCAATCAACATCTAAGAACAAGTAGTAAGTAATAATTTGCAGCCAGAGTTATTGCTGGCTGCCCGAATTATCCCGAGGGGGCGATTGTGTCTAACGGCGAACTGCCAAAAGACGCAGATGGGTTACAACTCAACTTTTGTAAAACATTGGCGTGTGACAACTTTGGATTGAGTGATGCAAAGCGTTACGTTCTGCAACATGCTAACCCTAAACGTCCGGCGATGGTATGCCGTGAATGTGGAGCTTTCCCCCCCTTACTTAACAATCGCGATGTCGTGAACGAACTTCATCGCCTGCGACACGTCCACAGTGACGGGTTGCCTGCGTGCCGTAATGATGATTGCGACAACTTTGGACTTTCCGTCCACACACATAAACACCTCTACCACGCTTTCGGTTACAGTGGTGATCGTCAACGTTACCGTTGTAAAGCGTGTCAAAGTACCTTTGTTGATAAATGGTCAGGCGCGAACAAGAAGCTACAATTCCAAGAGAATTTAATGGGCTTATTGTTTACTGGTTACTCTGTGCGCGAGATCTGCCGAAAACTCAGTATCAACCCGAAAACCTTTTACGATCATGTTGATCATATTGCGAGTCGCTGTCGCCGTAAATTAGCCACTATTGATGCTCGTTGGGTAAACCACGCAACGCACTATGAATTGGCCTCAAATTATGTTGCGTTGCAGCCAAACAGCAATAATGGTGTCTACTGGATTGTTTCTGGTGAAGCCCACTCTGGCTATATTCTTTGTCAACATGTGAACTATTCTGCTGATGAAGAGCCAATCGCCACGCTAGACCATAACCCGTACGACGAGGTCTCTCGTTTTGTTTCCCAAGAGTACACAGCGGAAGCAAGTGAACCGCCAGCGGAACCTTCGAACCTCCTGCGTGAGCGTATTGACCAAAAATACCAAACCATTTTGGCTCGCGGTAACGTGGAAGATCCTCTTGGTAATCTTTCCGTATTCCATTACCCATCTAAAGGTGCATTAGTTCGTCCGCCTTACACATCATACGCTCATTACCTGCATGTACTTGATATGTGTTGCCCCAACAAACGTGTATCTCTATATATGCCTCAAGACCCCCTACTACGTTCGGCAGCACTGAGCGTTTGTTTGTCTCGAATTAAAGAGAAAAATGTCGACTTGATGTACGTAGAAGAAGACGCAAATTGGGACATGAGCACACCTTTTGGCAAGGTCGATATCGCCTATATGAGCTGGTGGCGAGATCGCTGGGCGATCTCCACTCAAGACGAAAGCCACAAAGGCATTTGCTACCTTGCAGGTGATAGAAATGAGCCCGAGAAATGGTTTAACGTTGCAACAACTCGCCATGTGCAGTTCTATCAAAATCGCTTCCAGATCCTTTTCGAAAGCTTCATTAACGAGCCACGTCGCAAATTACGACCTGCTGGAATTTTACCTCTTTTAGATATATTCAGAGCTTGGCATAATTTGTGCTATCAGGATAAGCAGGGTCTTACCGCCGCACAAAGGCTAGAAGTCACTGATGCTCCTTTGACCATCAAACAGCTCCTATCGTAACTATTGGCATTTAGATGTAGTAATTAGGGGCTGTGACAGTATACATTACGGCACCTAATCGTTTACCAAAGCGTTATCCGCATCGTTTTGGTAATAAAACATGCATCTAACCACTTAATATTAGGTGTGAATTCCAGTTCGATAGTCATGGATGTGAACGTTGGATAAAAACCAAATTCAGCTAGAAGATGAGCTCAAAAAGCTTAAAGGCCAAATAAAAACGGCCCCTGAACACACCTTCAGTGTTGCGCAGCAATACCGTATCCGCGCGGAGCAAATTTTATTTGTGGATGGTGAAATCAGAGCATTGCTGATAATGGCGCAGTGCTGTTGGTGCCTAATGGATTACCGACAAGGCTTAAAGCTAGTCAAAGACGCCTACAGCAAGCAAACCCAACTTGAAACCGACGACCACCTGCCCGAAATTCTTCATTTGTTTGCTCTTCAATATTGGGGACAAGCAAAGTATTACTCAGCCCAACAATATTGGATTAATGCACTCGAACAATCCGCCCTCGTTGATGATATTGAAATTCAAATCGAATCTCTAATTGGGCTTGGCAACGTATGGCGTATCACAAATGAGCATCAACTTGCCGCTTCCACTCATGAGCTGGCCGTTAAAGTGGCAAACAACGTCCGTATTGCTTGGTTGGAAGGCAAAGCTCGTATCCTGTTGGCTTGGGACTATTACTTACTGAATAAGTTTGTCGAAATGCTCACTGTGCTGGATGGTGCAACCGAAGTACTAAAAGATCATGATGACAGCACATGGCAAGCCGAGATCTGGGACTTTAAAGGCCTAGCGCTACTTGGGCTAGAACGCCTTGATGCCGCAGAAGAAGCCACACAAAAGGCCCATAAACTCGCTATTGAACATGATCTCATTTGGATGAAGGCACACTCGTTTATTAGCCGCGCAAGGCTCGAACTCTTGCGCAAAAATACGGATAGTGCAGCAAAGTTACTACTCGCAGCAGAAGAGTCCGCGCTTAGTTTTGACAACGGCGAGCTACTAAGTCAGATCTGCTTTCAGCAATCTCGAGTCGCTGAAGAGCAAGGTGATTTTGAATCAGCGTTTAACGCGTTTAAAAAATACCGTAAACATGCACTTAAAATGCTCAAAGAACAGACTCATCGAGTCAGTATGGATAAAGCACGCGGCTCCAAACGCCAGCTAGAGCAACGAGCGCGTAAGCTGATTAATCGAATCCGTTCCCAACATGAATATGACCCTGAAAAACAGTTTTCTAATGTTGTGTCCGAGACCTACTGGTGGGAACAGTTAGTTCTGTTTAAAACAGAGCTCAAACGCTCCAACCACGCGATCATTATTATTCAGCATGCAAACCCCGAATTTCTCGATGTTTGTACTGAGCTAGTTCATGCATTGACGACCTCAAATGATCTCATCTCACGAATTTCCAGTGACAGACTAGCTATGTTAATTGCTGAGAAAGGTCAAGCAGCAGAAGATGTCTATCGCACGGTTCAGGCAATGTTAGACATCTATCCATGGAAACGTCGCGGGCTAAAAGGTCCCAAACCGATACTGTATTTGCAAGATATCCTGACCTTCCCATTCACTTTAGAGCAACTCGAAGAAAGCTATATTGAGGTAATGAAGCATGGAACAACTGCTTAGCAAGGTGACTGACGCAGGCATCGATCCTTCTTCCGTCTCTGGTGAAGAAGCGATTACGCTGTGGGAGCACATCGGGTTACATATTGCATCCACGAACCGAGAAAAAGCACATTGCTATATCATTAGTGCCGAGTATCGACGAGAAATTAAACAGCTCAACGACAGCATCGAAGAACTACGACAAGCCCTTGAGTTGCTCGTTTTACCCGACGATGTAGAAGATATTCTGTCTGTAAAAGCAAGCTTGAGTGATCGTTTAGTAGAAGTAGGTGACTACAACGCAGCATTAACCGAGTATGTCGCTGCAACGAATATCGCCGTCGAATATGGCTATATTGATGAGTACGTACTGGCTATTATTGGAATGGGCAATTTGTGCGATGCCTATGGGGATCACCATCGCGCTTTGCGTTATTACCAAAAAATCGATGCGATCGATCACGCCATTAGCAGTCGCTCCCTACGTCTGCGCTACAAACTTTACATGCTTGCCTGTTACATCAGTTTGAACCGTACCGCAGATGCACAAGAATTATTGAGTGAGTGTGAAGAGCTAAGTATCCTCGTCAGTGATAAAAACCTTGCTGCGCAAATTCATCTCTACCGAGCCAAACTGCATCGTTTGCAAGAGGATTACCCTAACGCATTGCTTGCTATCTCGAATGTCCAGTATACGACGGGCAGTGCTACCACGTACTGGTTGTCCACAATGGTCAAAATCGAGACCGCATATTGTCTAAACGGTGTCGGACACATCTCTTTAGCCAACTTAGTGTTGGACTCTATCGGTAAACGAATTCAGAAGCACTCGTCTCCTCTTGTCGCTCAGCATTTTTACAACGCAATGAGTCAAGTTTACGCTTCTCAAGGGTTATTTCAGAAAGCATTAAACTGTGAAAAAGAAGCGTTTCGCATTGAATCTGACCTTGTCAAACACATTCCAATTGGTGAATTGGGTTCTACTCAATTACGTCGACTTTCTCGTTTTGAGCTACAGCTCAAACTCATTTTGTCAGAACTTGAAAACAAGGAACTCAAGGAAACTACCAAACAACATAAGAATACGGTCGCTCAACTACAGCAAGATGTCTTTACTGACCCGCTAACCTCTTTGCACAACCGACGTTGGTTAGAAGTCAAACTCAAAGACCTGCTTTTGCACGATACTGAATTTGCGTTGATGGTCATCGATATTGACCACTTTAAGTCCATCAATGACGAGCTCAGTCACCTTGTTGGAGACAAAGCGATTAAACGTGTGTCTCAAGAATTAGCAGGATACTTCAAATTTAAAGGCGCTTCTTGCGTTCGCTTTGGCGGTGAAGAGTTTCTTGTCATTCTAGAGAATAGCAATCTAGAACGGGCAGAAATGCATGCCGAGAATTACCGCGAACGCATTTATCAATATGGTTGGGACGATATTCTTGGCGAGCGGGGGTTGACCGTATCGATCGGGATTACCTTACATCGAGAAGGAGAGAATACCCAACGTACCTTCTATCGCGCCGACAAAGCCTTGTACCGCGCCAAAGCCAATGGCCGAAACCAAGTCTGTACCGAACTTTAAACCATGCCCCAATCTTCACTTGGGGCATAACCGTAGCTTTGATTCTCTATTCCTTCCTTTATTACTACTTAGTTTGAATATAGTCGCCTTCACTTCTTATTGTCCTCGAATCGCAATCGATACGGATATCGCATAAACATAATTCAAGTACAAAATAACTTGATTGAACGATAGTTAAGACAAATACTTAAACTGTTCATTTACGTAAGATTTTCCATTAGGTAACAAGCACAGGCAGGTAAGATGTTTCTAGACTATTTTGCACTTGGGTTACTCATCTTCGTTGCTTTGGTGATCTTCTACGGGATTATCGTTATTCATGATATTCCGTAT
>NZ_WXWT01000174.1:0-12910 GCF_009904725.1 Vibrio sp. V43_P6S15P86 | reverse complement strand
TTGCAAAAGATCGCATACGACCTTGATTTGCTTTGGGTCTAAACTTAGAGTAGCCGTCAGTTACCATTTATCCTCACATACTACGAGGTTGATTTGTCACAGTTCCATCAAGCCGTAAAGAGAATTATCGAGCGAGTTCAGCAAGCGGAAGGCAATCAAACACGTCTGGTCGAGCCCCTGAGCGAGAAACCTAATTTCTCATTTATTGATTGGCTTGATGCACAACCACTTTTCCCTAAATTCTACTGGCAGTCCCGCGATACTCGTGAAGAGGTCGTTGCACTAGGGCAATTACACGCTTTTGTTGAGCCAGGCCCTGCTTATACCATTCTAGGTGAAGGGCAACGAGTCTGGGGCGGACGCTCTTTTGACGGCCAGCATGAGAAGAATCGTCGCTGTATGCCTTCTTTCTTCTTTTTGCCTCAAATTGAGTTAATTCGTTTTGATCAACAATGGTCTCTCGCAGTTAATATTTCAGAAGACAAAGCGCGAACCCTAGCAGGACTGCATAAACTGGTTTGTGAGGTCGCGACCTTAGCTCCGATTTCTTCTCACATCCGCTCTATTGTTCATACGCCAAGTCAGCCTCAATGGAATGAGTTAGTTCATAAAGTTCTGACTGGTATAAAGAATGATGATTTTAAGAAAGTGGTATTGGCGCGTCGCTCTACCGTGCAGCTTGATAACACATTAAGTGCTGCACAATTGCTGAAAGCGAGTTACTTAAATAACCATCATAGTTTCCATTTCATGCTGAGCTTAGACAGCAAACACAGCTTTATGGGTTCTACGCCAGAACGTTTGTATTCTCGCGTAGGGCACGAACTTCATACCGAAGCGTTAGCAGGCACGATTGGTCGAGGGGACAACGCCACTCACGATATGGAGTTGGCGAATTGGTTATCCCAAGATGAAAAGAACCTCAATGAAAACCAATATGTGGTTGATGACATTATTGATCGCCTATCACCGCATTCCGAAGCGGTTGAAGTGGAGGCCGAGGCAAGTTTGGTTAGGCTACGAAAAGTGCAACACCTCAAGCGAAATATTCACGCGAGCCTAAAGACGGGAATAAACGGTGTTCAGTTGTTATCGGCGCTTCAGCCGACGGCGGCGGTTGCTGGCTTACCTCGACAAGAATCCATGCAGTTTATTCTTGATAATGAGCCCTTTGCACGCGGCTGGTACGCGGGGTCAATGGGGTACATAAGCCATGAACGAGCAGAGTTTTGTGTCGCGATCAGAAGCGCGCTTGTGCTCGGTGACCAAGTACAACTGTTTGCGGGCGCAGGTATTGTGCCAGGCTCTGTGGCAGAGCATGAGTGGGCGGAACTTGATAAGAAAATGTCGACGTTACTTACGCTGATTTCTGATCACCCCCCGTTGGGAGTCGCATCATGAATCATGACCAAGCGGTGCTCAATCGAATTTGGTCAGAAACCATATTGATTGAGCTTCAGCGATTTGGCGTTAAGCATGTTTGTATCGCTCCTGGCTCTCGTTCTACTCCTTTAACTTTAGAGGCGGCAGAACAGTCCAATTTTTCTATTCATACTCACTTTGATGAGCGTGGTCTCGGCTTTATGGCTCTTGGTTTAGCGAAAGCTACTCAAGAGCCAGTGGCAATCATCGTTACTTCTGGTACGGCAGTGGCGAACTTATTACCAGCCGTTGCGGAGGCTAGGCTTACTGGTGAAAAGCTGGTGCTGCTCACTGCGGATCGTCCGGTGGAGCTCGTTGGCTGTGGTGCAAACCAAGCGATTAACCAGTTGGGTATTTTTTCACATCATGTCTCGTCCAGCTTGAATTTACCAAGCCCAACTTTAACAACATCGCTTAATTGGTTGCTGACCTCTGTTGACGAAGTGATGTTTACTCAGCAACTGCAAGGCAGTGCTGTTCATATTAACTGTGCATTTCCAGAGCCTTTGTATTCCAATGGTGCAAAAGCGGATTATCAAACCTACTTAGACTCGGTAGCCGGATGGCGAAAAGGAAGTGGTAGTTATACCCAGCGTTTTAGCCACTTATCACAGGCGCAAATCCCGTCTTGTGCGGATAAAAAAGGCTTGGTTGTGATTGGCAGCTTACCGCTTGAACAAGCGAAGTCGGCGCAGGCATTTGCACAAAAGATGGGATGGCCGGTACTTGCAGACCCGCAAAGTGGTTTGAGTTCGGATTGGGCGCATTACGATGTATGGCTTCAACTTCCCGAGTTCGCAAACGCGCTTGAGTCTTGTGAACTTATTATCCAATTTGGTAGCCGAATCATCTCAAAACGTTTGAATCATTGGATTGATAAACAAGTTTCGCAGAGTCAACAAGATAAAGACGTTCAGTATTGGTATGTCTCACCTTGTATGGACCGTAATAACCAAAATCATCTGGCGCAAATGCACTGGGTTGAGCCTCCTCAAACGTGGGTTTCTCGCATTAGCTTTGAGAAGTCAATATTTGCTGGTTGGGCTGATAGGTTAGCGAATGACGTTAAGCTAGTTCATCAACGTATCGAAGAAGCTTTTCTATCTGATTCAGCTTCTGCCATTGACGAAATTGCGTTGGCAGCAGACATCAACGAGCGCACTAAAAACGCTGATGTCTTTTTGGGTAACAGTTTGTTTGTTCGACTTGTCGATATGTACGGCAAACTTGATGATGTAGAAGTGTTCACTAACCGAGGCGCGTCAGGCATTGACGGCTTGTTTGCTACCGCATCAGGTGTGCAGCGAGCAAGAGGTAATCCGTTACTGATGTATATTGGTGACACATCAGCACTGTATGATCTCAATTCACTAGCGCTGTTTTCTCACAATAAACTGCCGACGGTACTTGTGGTCACAAACAATGATGGTGGAGCAATTTTCGATATGTTACCGGTGCCTCAGGAGCATCGCACTGCGTACTACCAAATGCCCCACGGTTATCAGTTTGAACATGCAGCCAAACAGTTTGGTTTAAAGTATGAGAAGCCAACTACGTTAGAAATGTATCAAGCAATGGTTGCCGAGCACCTGTCGAGCGGCCAAGGCACACTGCTGGTGGAAGTTCAAACCCCACCAAGCCAAGCCGCAGAGTTGATAAAGGCATTTAATAAGAGCCTGCATGCTTCACTCTGAGCGTCTCTCTTCAACTGAAAAACACCAAAGTGGTGATCTTCCCACTCTGGTGTTTTTGCATGGCCTTTTAGGAAGTGGTGCTGATTGGCAAGCTTGTTTGGATGATCTGACTCGGTTTGAACGAATTGTTATAGACCTTCCTGGTCATGGTCGTAGCCAGTTTACAAAGTGCAAAGATCTCGATGATTGCTGCAAACTTCTTAATTCCACACTATCTTTATTACTTCCTCCGCAACAACCACTTATTTTGATTGGTTACTCGATGGGCGGCCGTATTGCGATGCATGGTATTGCCAATCAATGCTTCTCAGATCTCAATATTGTGGGCGCAATTGTTGAAGGGGGAAACTTCGGGCTTCAAACTGAGTCAGAGAAACAGGTGAGATTGGAGAATGATGCTCGCTGGGCAAAGCGTTTCAAAACTGAACCACTTGAACGTGTTTTGAACGATTGGTATCAGCAAGCGGTGTTTTCTTCACTAAACCATGAGCAAAGACAAACATTAATTGCGAAGCGAAGTGATAATCTTGGCTCGGCGGTCGCGAGCATGCTGATGGCAACATCGTTAGCCAAGCAGGCGTATTTGTTGCCCACACTGAAAAAGCAAAATATACCGATGTATTACTTGTGTGGCGCGAAAGACCAAAAATTTAGCCAACTGGCACAACGTAGCGGGTTGGCGTATCGACAAGTTGAAGGCGCAGGACATAACGTTCATCAAGAGCAGCCCCGACAATTTGCGATGCATATTAAGCACATAATTCAATCTCACTTTGGTGAGAGTAACGAGAACAATGGGAATCACCATGGCTAAAACAGTAGGCATTTCTGAAGAAGAACTTTACGCTCCGGTTCAATGGAAAGATTGCAGCGAGAAATACGAGGATATTCACTACCATAAATCTGAAGATGGTATCGCGAAAATTACCATTGCACGCCCACAAGTGCGTAATGCATTCCGCCCTCAAACAGTAAAAGAGATGATTGATGCGTTGGCAGATGCGCGTTACGACTCTGGTGTTGGCGTGATCATTCTGACAGGTCTAGGTGAAGACGCATTCTGTTCTGGCGGTGACCAGAAGATCCGTGGCGACTACGGCGGCTATAAAGACGACCAAGGTACACACCACCTAAACGTATTGGACTTCCAACGCGATATTCGAACTTGTCCAAAACCTGTGATCGCATCAGTTGCCGGCTGGGCTGTTGGCGGCGGTCATGTACTGCACATGATGTGTGACCTAACCATTGCAGCGGACAACGCACAGTTTGGTCAAACGGGCCCTAAAGTGGGTTCATTTGATGGTGGTTGGGGCGCGTCTTATATGGCTCGTATCGTAGGCCAGAAGAAAGCTCGCGAAATCTGGTTCCTATGTCGTTTCTATAACGCGCAAGAAGCGTTAGACATGGGCTTGGTCAACACGGTTGTGCCGCTAGAAGAGCTAGAGAAAGAAACTGTTCGTTGGTGTCGTGAAGTTCTTCAGCATAGTCCAATGGCGCTACGCTGCCTGAAAGCTGCATTGAATGCGGACTGTGATGGTCAAGCAGGTCTTCAAGAGCTTGCGGGTAACGCAACGATGATGTTCTACATGACCGATGAAGGACAAGAAGGTCGTAACGCATTCAACGAGAAACGTCGCCCAGACTTCGACAAATTCCCTCGTAACCCATAATCCGTATAAAAAGAGGAGTGTTTCAGCTCCTCTGTTCCATTTTTCCTGAGCGCCTCGCCCTCTGGGAGGCTGGTGGGATTGCTTGCCAGAACGCTCAAATATACGGCATTACATAGGACTCGAATTATGCGTGAAGCGAAAATTTATCGTTATATCTTGCCCATGGATAGTGGTGTCATCCTGCGAGACAATAAGCTAACTGAACGTGTTGGTTATGTTGTTGTGCTTTCTGAAGGTGACCAAATAGGGCTTGGAGAAGTCGCTCCTCTTCCTGGTTTTAGTTTAGAGAGCACCGAAGATGCTGGTATTCAGCTACAGGAACAAGCGGAGCGTTGGGTCGCAGGATTGGATGTGGATTACGCCAACATGTATCCATCGGTCGCGTTTGGTTTATCGATGGCACAGTTAGAGTTAGCTGGTGGCTTACCCCAACAAGGTAAGTATCAAACAGCGCCGCTGTGTACTGGTGACCCAGACGAGCTCATTCCAAAGCTGAACGAAATGGAAGGCGAGAAAGTCGCGAAAGTAAAAGTCGGGCTTTATGAGCCAATTCGCGATGGCATGCTTGTGAACCTTTTCCTTGAATCTATCCCTCAATTAACGCTTCGACTTGATGCAAACCGCGCTTGGACACCAGAAAAAGCGCAGCAGTTTGCTAAATACATTACTCCGTCTCTGCGTCAGCGCATTACCTTTTTGGAAGAGCCGTGCCGCTCTCCTGGCGATAGTCTCTCTTTTGCTATCAATACTGGTATTGCGATTGCTTGGGATGAAACGTTGCAAGATGCGGTTCGTCGAGAGGATTTCCGTCTTGAAGATCTAACTGGTGTGAAAACGATCATCATCAAACCCACACTCATTGGTTCGGTGGATTTTTGTATTACACTGATAGAGAAGGCGAAGTCACTGGGGATGAAAGCGGTTATTAGCTCGAGCATTGAATCCAGTCTCGGTTTAACGCAATTAGCGCGCTTTGCCCAATGGCAGCTGCCTGATGAAGTTCCAGGTTTGGATACGATTGGCCTATTCAAAGCTCAGTTAGAGCAAGGCTGGCCTAAGTGTGAACTTCCCGTTCTTCCTCTGAAAGATCAGGAGATTGTGTGGCATTCTGCATAGACAATGTTGCGAAGGCACCGTGGAAATATTGGGCTCAAACGAGCCCTTTTTCTATTGCACTCAAGACACCAACAGAAACATTAAACTGGCAACAACTCTCAGTACGTATTGACCAATACGCTCACTATTTGAATGACTTGGGCGTAACGCGGGGAGATGTGCTGACTTTGGTAGGTAAAAACCAAGTCGAAACTCTGCTGTTTTATCTTGCTTCCAAGCAGTTAGGCGCACTTGCCGCGCTGACCATGGTACAACCACTCGATACGCTACAGAGTAAACTTGCGACCCTTTATAAACCTGAACAAACTCGGTTTATCTTGTTTGCTCAGGAGTGCGCTTCGACCTTTTCTGAACATGATATACAAAAACTCAAGGCAATATTGCTTTCACCGCCCTTAGTTTCACAACAAGAGCGTGATGCGGTGATTGAAGATGCCTATCACCATGACAGGCTCGCTTCAGTGGTATTTACCTCTGGCTCGACAGGGGAGCCTAAAGCTGTGGTTCATACACATCGACAACACCTTGCTTCAGCAGAAGGCTTGTTGCAAGAGTTCATTTTCACTCAGCAAGATTCTTGGTTATTGTCGCTTCCGCTTTATCACGTCTCTGGATTGGCGATTGTATATCGTTGGCTATATGTCGGAGCGACATTGAAAATCGGTACAGGAAAACTTGTCGAAGATATTCAGGGCGTGTCACACGCCTCTTTGGTTGCAACGCAGCTCAAACGGCTATTGGATGATGATGCTCACTTGTCATTGACGCATGTGCTATTGGGCGGCAGCCACGTTGCTCACGAGTTGGCGTTGCGAGCAACAGGACGAGGGATTGAGGCGTGGTTAGGTTATGGGATGACGGAAGCTGCCTCTACCGTTACCGCAAAGAGAATTGACAGTACCAGTAATGCTGGACACGTATTGAATCATCGTAAGATAAAGTTGGTTGACCAACGCATTTTTGTCGGTGGTAAAACATTAGCGGCAGGGTATTTTCATCAAGGTCATGTTACTCCGTTTCTGGATGAGAAAGGCTGGTTTGACAGCAAGGATCTTGGTGAGTGGCAAGGTGACGAGTTAAAGATCATCGGCCGTGCCGACAATCAATTTATCTCTGGTGGTGAGAACATTCATTGTGAAGAGATTGAGGCAGCATTGAACCAAATTGATGGCGTGGTGCAGAGCATAGTGGTTCCAGTCGAAGATGCGGAATTTGGTCATCGCCCTGTTGCTGTGATTCAGACCAATGATTTGCGCAGCAAAGCGGAATATGACCTGCATTTGCAACCCAGATTAGAGAAGTTTAAATGGCCAGTGGAATACCATCTAATGCCACAAGTGCTACTAGAAAGTGGGATCAAAGTTTCTCGGAAGGCAGTGAAGGAGTGGCTATTGCCATCAATTCAGCATTAGTCAATTTTGCTATGTATTAGTCAGAAAGGGAATTTCGTATCCTTATAACTCTGAATCATAATTATGCTTCTTCGAAGAGAGAAAAGGCATAAGGTTCAGGATGGTAAAGCTAGTATTAATTGCGGCGGTAGCACTACAAATTGGTATTGCAATAAGCAGTGAAGGGCTCGCCCGTTCTCTTGCAGAGCTGACGGCCTTTTTGATCGCTATCGCATTGGTTGTTACATACAAAAACAGCAAACTTGAGCCGTCGTCATCTCAACACGATGAGAAGACCACTAATATCTAAACAATAACCAACTTAGAGAAGTGGTTGAAATTAACACCCACAGAGTAATACCAAATAACAGTGGCTTAGCTCCAGCAGACCTCAGCTTCGAAATTGAAATGCTGCAACCAATCAGGAACAGGCACACCACCAAAGCTTGTTTCGCTCCAACGAAAATACCGTGATAGACCATTTCAAATTGAGGGAAGAAGTCGCTAAACGCGATGGCTGCGCAGTACCAAAAAATGAAATAAGGAATAACTAACTTTTTCGTTCCATTCTCTTTCTGGTCTCTCGAAAAGATCACGGCACTGATCAGTGCGACAGGGATGATCCACAAAGCTCGTGCGAGTTTTAACGTTGTTGCTGTAGTTAGCGCTTCTTCACCGTAGGCTGAGGCAGCCCCAACAACAGAAGACGTGTCATGAATAGCAATCGCGGCCCATGTACCAAATGTGTGTTGATCTAGCCCTAAAGCATGCCCAACCACAGGAAACACGAATAGTGCGATGGAGTTTAGGACAAATACCGTTGCCAGTGCTAATCCAATCTGTTCGTCTTTTGCTTTAATCGCTGGTGCTACAGCGGCAATTGCACTACCACCACAAATTGCTGTACCTGACGAGATTAAGTATGCGGTTACTCGCTCCAACTTAATTATTCTGGCAATGATAGTGCCTATGATCAGTGTGCCCGCAATCGTGGCGATAATCAGACCGATACCATCCGACGTGACAGAGAGTGCTTGCTCAAAGTTGATGCCAAAGCCTAAACCAATAATCGAGTAGGACAGCAGCTTTTTAGTAAAAGAAGCAATGGGCAGTTCTGAAGGCACAAAACCAAAACTTGCGAGTAGAAAACCAATAACTAGGGCAATAGGAGAGGAGACAAAAGGGGTTAAGCAAAAGAGTAACGCCAATCCAAACAAGAGGTAGTTTCTATTCAAGGTTTTTATTCGCTGTTGTGAATGAAAGCGCGAGTATATCGCACTGAGTGTGGTCAGTTTGTCTTAATGATTTGAACACATGTTCAATTATTCTATACATGTGTTCAAATGTATTTTTATCGCCAGTCGCCTCTGAGTTGATGCACTTTATCGAACATCGTTTTTGCCGTTGCTTCATTTGGTGGAACCGGCTGTCCGGCTTCAATTTCTAGCTTTGACCAAAATCGAGTCGGTAAGCCACAACATGCGCGGCCTTTCGCGCGGCTGAAATAGCTTCCCCACAAGCCTTTGAGTGCCACGGGTATGACAGGTACTGGGCTGCGACGCAGAATAATATCAATGCCACGCATGAATTCATTCATTTCACCGTCTGAGGTTAATTTCCCTTCTGGGAAAATACAGACGATATGTCCTTCGCTTAATGCGGTTTCTACATCATTAAATGCACGCCTGATGGAGTTTCTGTTACTCGCTGAAATCGGAATTACCCCAGTTCTGCGTAAAAAGCGTCTTAGTGGCGGTAGGTTGGCGTAATCTTCCTCCATCACAAAACGAATCAACCTTGGGCATACTGCGCTAAGTAGCAAGGCGTCCATATAGCTCACGTGATTACATACGATCAACGCACCGCCTTGTTCTGGCAAGTTATGTAGGTTTTTATGTTTCACTCGATAAATAGTATGAGTTAGCATCCAAACCACAAAACGGACAACGAATATCGGTATTTGCAAAAAAATGTAAGCGGCGACCAAGAAATTCAAAATGGCTAACAATGCAAACAATTGAGGAATTGTCATCTTGATTACACTTAGGCACACAATACCTAAGACAGCACTGCCGACCATAAACAGAGAGTTAAAGATATTGAGCCCTGCGATGACTTGCGCGCGCTCGGTTTCCTTTGCTCTATGTTGCATTAATGCGTAAAGCGGCACGATAAATAACCCACCCGAAGCACCAATCATCAATAGGTAGAAAAATAATGGCCAAAAAGGCTCATATCTAAAGAAGTCTACAAAGTTATGGAAGATAGGTAGGTCACTTGGAATGGAGGTTGCCATCAAGTACCCAAATACCGTAATGCCAAGTGCGCCAATAGGCACAATACCGACTTCGATACGATGATTCGAGATCCAATTGCAAAGTAGCGACCCTAGCGCGATACCAATGGAAAACAGAGCAAGCAAGAAAGACACCGCACTCTCGGTGCCATTTAAGTAAATCTTGGTGAAATTTGGGAACTGGGTTAGATAGGCGGCGCCTAAAAACCAGAACCAGCTTATCGCCATAATACATTGAAAAACAACACGATCTGATTTTGCGATGGATAGCGTGTGTTTAGTTTGTTTGTACGGTTGCCAACGAAAAGAAAGATTAGGTGCGCTGGCGGCTGCAAAGGGTATTGAGCGGCTCGACAAATATCCTAACAATGCAAAGAGTACGACACAAAATGCGGCAAGGTATTTTGCGTTGTCTGCTGAGGCGATAACTCCAGCACCTAGGGTACCAATAAGGATGGCGATAAAGGTACCAGCTTCAACAAGGGCGTTGCCTGGCACTAACTCTTTCGCGTTTAATTTTTGGGGCAAAAGGGCATATTTAACCGGTCCAAAGAATGCTGACTGTGTGCCCATTAAGAACAGTAGCAGCAAAAGCACACCATAACTTTCGGTTATAAAACCAATGGCACCCAAAAGCATGATGGCGATTTCAAACAGCTTTACCTTGCGAATAAACCATGATTTTTCGTATTTATCTGCTAATACGCCAGCTGAAGCGGAGAATAGAAAGAACGGTAGAATGAACAAGCCAGCCGCTAAATTGATGAACAAGTTGCTCGAAATAGGTAGTGCGCTGGATCCCGCGAAGGCGACAAACAGCAGCAAAACGTTTTTAAAAATATTGTCGTTGAAAGCGCCAAAAAACTGAGTAATGAAATAGGGTAGGAACTTTCTTTGTGTAAGTAAGGACGGCTGTCTGTCGGACGACATGGATAATCCTTTGTTACCAGTTTGTGAGGTAGTTAGAAAGCAGGTTACTGATTAATTCTTTACCATCAATGGGTTCACTAGAGAAAAATTTATCATCAACACTGAGTAAAGTAATACCGTGTACGCCAGACCAAAGCACTCGACTTGCTTGAATCACTTCGGACTCGGTACGATGTGGTGCGATTTGAGCCAATAGTGACTCCAGCATTCCTGTCATCCCGTCGATACGTTTGGCATGCCATTCTGGAAGTTCTGCACCATTCATGTTGTGCTCGAACACTAACTGCCAACGGTAAGGGTGCTTTTGAGCGAAATCGTGGTAGCAATAAGCCAGTTCAAATAGAGCTTGATGAGCGTCTTTACTGCTATTGGTCGCCTTCAGTGCTTCTTGGGAGAGTTCGTCTAAACTTTGCGCGACTACGTGTAAAAGTAACAGGTTATAGTTGCCAAAAATGTTGACTAATGTGCTTGGCACGTAACCAATCATGTTAGCGATTTTACGAAGACTGAGTTCGTGGTAAGAATTCTCATCTAAAAAGTTTTTGACTGTTGTTAACGTCAAATTCACTAACTCTTCTCTGGTGTGATCGTTTCTGCGCGCCATACTCTCAAACTGCTTTATTGAACATCGTTCAATATGATAGTCAGCTACCTATTAACCGTCAACAAGGCAATATACTCAAGTGACGTCAAGGTGCAGGATTCTGAGCTGTGTCACTGATTCTAATTCAAGTAAAACATCCCTGAGTAGCAGTGAGTTCATTCCAAGCATTTCCAAACGAACCAAGTATCTCGAAGTTAACCGAGAGCAGTCTGTATCTTTGGCAATATTCTGATACATGTCAGCTTCTGTAAGCTGTTTTCATCAACAGGCATACAGAGTATGATGACGTAACAATCATCTTTGGCGTGCTACTGTTTGAAACAATCGTTGTTTCGTTTGATAGAGCACAATCTTAGATAGCTAACTTTAAGGATAACGATGAAACGTTTATTTTCTATTGTTGCTCTGTTGATGTTTACCGTTGCTGTAACGCCTATCGCGGAAGCGAAGAAGTTTGGTGGCAGTAAGTCTTTCGGTAAGAGCTACAAAACAGCGCCAGCACCAAAACAACAGCAACAAAACACCAATACGGTCGGCAAAGATCAGACGGCGAAGTCTTCAAGTAAAAAAGGCTTAATGGGTGGTCTGCTAGGCGGACTTCTTGCTGGTGGTCTACTGGCTGCATTCTTTGGCGGTGCTTTTGAAGGTATCCAATTTATGGATATCCTAATTATTGGTTTGATTGCCTTTGTCATCTTTAAATTAATGCGCGGTATGCTAGGTGCGAAGCAGGGCAGTATGAACCAGCATCGTCAGCAACCTGCATTTGGTGGTAACGCATCTAAGTTTGAGCAACCAAACATGCAAAACTTTGAGCAACAGCCAAACACAAATAATGGTGGCTTTGGTGGTTTCGGCGCTCAAACGGACGTACCACATAACTACCCACCGGGCTTTGACCAAGCAGCGTTTATTAACGGCTCTCGTGAACACTACCGAATCCTGCAAGGTGCGTGGAATCACAATCAACTGGAAACCATTGAAGAATATGTTTCTCCAAGCTTGTTTGAAGATCTGAAAGCAGAGCGCGCGAAGCTCGACGGTGAGCAGTATACTGATGTAATGTACGTTGATGCAGAGATCGTCCGTGCCGATTACGATGCAAATAAAGCACAGCTTAGCCTACAGTTTAGCGGTCGTTACCGTGACACAGTAGAAGGTGTTGAAGAAGAAATCGAAGATATCTGGCACCTAGAGCGTGACCTGACTGTGCCTAATGCACCATGGTTAATTGTTGGTATTCAAGGCTAGTCACCTTTAAACCTATTTAGTCACTAATAAAAATCCCGCACCCCCTGCGGGATTTTTTGTATCTGTCGTTTGTATCTACGAAAGATATTTTTATAAAACCTTCCAGGTGGAGCCTTCATCATCGCTCGCGCTTAACTCTGCCGAATATCTTTTTTGCTAGCCCGTCCTCAAGTGTTTTACTGAATGTTTTTAGCATTCACATTATGGTCATTGCGATAAAACAAGGACAAAGTGCTAGTTCATTGTTTGTATTACAACGACCAGATCCGAACTTTGTCCATCGGAGATTCGCTTCGGCCCAGTTGTTAAAGTAGGATCCAAACAGAGGTAGAATAGCGAAGAAGTTGGGTTAAATAAGGAAGGGTTTGTTACTTTACTTTATCAAGAGTCCGAAACGAAAAAAGCCAGCTCAATGAGCTGGCTTTTTCAATATGGTGGAGGGGGACGGATTCGAACCATCGAAGGCAGTGCCGGCAGATTTACAGTCTGCTCCCTTTGGCCACTCGGGAACCCCTCCAGGGTGTTTTATACTT
>NZ_WXWT01000198.1:0-32933 GCF_009904725.1 Vibrio sp. V43_P6S15P86 | reverse complement strand
ATGATAGCCTAGTAAACTTGTGTCGGTGTAGGGATGAAAAGACAACTAACAATGCTAACTCGCCAAATTGATTCGAAGTCAGGCGTCGTCACCTCCAATGAGATGATGGCCGCGAATCCCCATTCTCCTGTTTTAGTGAAAACCATCGACATGCCAAAAGGTTACATTGATGCGCTGCATCAACACACTTGGCATCAAATCATCTTTCCTATCAAAGGGTTATTGCAAACACAAACGGAGCATTATCAGCATTTGGTTCCGCACACTTCTGCGTTATTTGTTCCTGCGGGTGTTCAACACGAGTCGATTGCTCTGAGTAACACGATCTTTGTTGGCATTTACCTTAACCCTGCGTTTGGCGCAATGTACGGGCCACAAGTGAGAACCATTGCTCTAACGCCGTTTTTAAATGAGCTTTTACAAGAGATCCGCAGACAGTGTGAAAATGAGACAAGCCACGAAGAAGTACTGCATTTGCTGGCGGTGTTGCATGATCAAATTTTGAAAAGCAACGTGCAGACATTTCAGTTATTACTGCCACAAGACAGACGACTAAAACTGATTTTCGAGCAACTGACTGACGAGCCCGCGTTGAGCTGTTCGCTAAAAGAGTGGGGGGAGAAAATTGGGGCGTCTGAGCGCACTTTATCACGGTTGTTCGCCAAGGAATTCAACACTTCATTTCTGCTTTGGCGGCAACAAATTCGGCTGATTTACTCGCTTTCTTTGTTAGATGAATCGTTGCCAATCCAAGCCATTGCAGACCTAGTGGGTTATCAAAACGATTCATCCTACATCAAAGCATTTAAAGCCTATTTTGATATGACGCCACAACAGTTTAGAGTGAACGGCGCATCGCGCAGGTAGAACTACAGAGCTTCGACTTCACTTAATGCTTTTGAGAAGAAGCCATGAAACGTCCCTTTTTAATTTCAACTACATGGTATGAATAATAATGGCACCAACGATAAATACACGAGTTAATCAATTCTGTTTTGGTCAACCCAAAACGTCGCTGTCGTTGGAAAAAGAGCCCCTCAAACCGCTTGCTCAGGGCAAGGTTCGGGTGCGACTGGAAGCCACCAACATTAATCCAAGTGATTTGCTTTCTATTCATGGTGTTGGGCAATACCGCCGCGTTCACGTACCACCTCGCGTGCCGGGATTTGAAGCGGTTGGGCGTGTGGTGGAAGTCAGTGCTGTTGGTCAAACTGGCCTTCAAGTTGGGCAAAAAGTGTTGGTGGCGATGAGTGGTACTTGGCAACATTACATCGATGCTTCGCCTGAGAATCTTTTTCCGCTACCTGAGAGTTTGGATAACGGCTATGCCTGCCAGTTGTACATCAACGCGTTAACCGCGTGGGTTATCACCACGAAAGTGGCTAAGTTGAACAAAGACGATGTGGTGATCATCAATGCGGCGGGTTCGGCGATCGGTAAGATATTTGCCCAGCTCGCCCATTCACTGGGTTTTACACTGATTGCTGTCACTTCAAAGCCAGACGAGTATCCGTACGATACGATTCCAGTGTTGGACGCGAAGCAAGACTTACACGCGCAGCTGCAAACGCGCAAACAGCCACAACCAACGGCCGCTTTGGATGCGATAGGTGGTGAGGCTGGCACGTATCTCATTCGTACCTTGAAAGAAAATGGCCAATACATCAACTACGGAACGTTGTCGTTAGCGCCTTATACGCCTGCGTTTTTTGAATCGATGAAGACCAACAACATCGACTTTAGCACCTTCTTTTTGCGGTATTGGGAAGAATCGGTAGGTAAAAGCGTGAGAAAGGCGGTATTCGCTGAAATGTTAGACCACTTTATTGCCAACGATATAAAGTTAAATGTAGCGTCTGAGCTGCCGCTAGAGGATTTTCAAACTGCGATTGAAATGGTTGAGCAACGCTCATCGGCAGTGTCAGGAAAAATCATTTTGACGCTATGAATTACAGTGAGTCTGTTGAGAAAAGGGAGGATAAAATCCTCCCTTTTTTGATGGGTTATTTGTAATGATGGGACTATTTTAGATGGAAAATTTGTTCTGTTTCGAGCGATGTCATCGTACGTACTTGACGCCAAATGTAATAAAAAATACCGAACATCATTAACATGCTTGGAATTGCAATCATCGGGTAGCTGTAAAGCGTCATCTTACCCAACTCTTCATTAAAGGCAGCTGTGCCCGAAGGACTGGTCACGATCCAAGTCGCAAGGAAGTAGTTCATCGCGGATGAGAACGCAAAAGTACTCGCAAACAGATAGTTTGATGACATTAGACAACGTGCAAATGCCTCTGATTGACCGTTCTCTTTCAAGCGTTCGTTAATCAGCGATAAATTCAATACCGTGTCATTCAGTACTAACTTCTGCATCAGTGGGTAGCGGGTAAACGTTGAGCCCAAAACCGCTAAACCGATCAAGCCAGGGATCAGGGCTTCTTTCAAGGCTAACCAACGTGTATCGAGCTCTAACAAGCCAATGCCGCCAGTTAATAAAACACTGATAAAGCCAAGTGCAGAAATAAAGTTAAATTTCTTGTTCCGGACAAGGTCCATACCGCCGTAAATGATAGGAAATAGCAAAGCGACAACCAGCGCCATTGCTGTTCCTAGGTGTTCATCGCCGCTAAACTTCATCAAGATAAAGGAAGGGATGAATACGTTAAAAAGGATCTCGAATAGGGGATTCGGCTTTTTCGCCGTTGTGTTACTCATAATGTTTTACTGACTCTACTCTATGTCGGCTGTTATTGTACTTTGACGAGAAGTGTTCATCCAGTAACGCCAGATGTAAAGCGTTAAAGCGCCGAGTTGTGTAACGACTTATGAAATAGACCGGAGCATAGCCAGTTAGTTGACATGATTGACTACTTTTTTTGTGTCTTAATCGCGCTCCCTCTGCGCAATGATCTGATTGCGTGCTCTGAATAATCGAGTCGCCACGGTGTTGTGATTAAGCTCTAAGACTTGAGCAATTTCATTATGATTAAACCCGACTACGAGTTTTAAGACCAATGGCTCTCGGTATTTGGGTTCGAGAATCATCATTTGTTTTTGAAGCCAATCTTGTGCCATGTCGTGGTCACTGCCAGGGTAGGTTTTTGCCTGTATTACACACTCATCAATATCGACAAAATTGTACTGCTTTTTATCAAAGCGCCGAGCATTCTCACGACGCAAAATGGTGATGAGCCAAGGCTTCGCGGCATTGAGATCATTTAAGTTATCAAAGAATCGCCACGCTTTCAGGAAGGTGTCTTGCGCCAAATCTTGAGCAAGGTGATGATCTTTGCATAGCCAATATGCGAGACGATAGATATCTTGGTATCGCTCCTTCGTCAGTGCTTCGTATCGTTTGTGTTTTTCCATAGGATTAAGATCAGAAGTTTAGAGCTGAGTAGCAAGGTAACCTCTGAAGCTTCAAAGGTTACCTGCGGTTTCGTTCTTGCCCGCTTAAAATGGCTGGGTAGAAAAACGTGAGTATTGAAGGGCGTCTGCGACTTCTTGAGCTTTAGATTCTGAAGTCATGAGATGCAGCAATTTAAGGGCAGCTTGATAGCTAACTAGGCTGCCGTTTGAGGTGATGACACCCTCATCAACAACAAAATTCTGGTCGACCTGTACATCAACTGCTGGATAGTCTTTTTGTAATCCGTTTTCACCTCCTGCCCACGTCGTCGCTTTCTTACCGTTTAACAGGCCAGCCTCGGCCAATAGATACGCACCAGAGCAATTACTTGCCATCCAATCTGCCGCCTTTGATGTGGTTTGAATAAAGTGAATGAGATCCCTGTTTTCGATTAGCGAATCCATGTCGTAGCTGGATGTTAAAACCAGCACGTCGAGTTCCGGCTGATCGCCAATCCAAGCATCCACACCAATTTTTAATCCCTCTTCAGTGGTGATGGTTTTCTGATCAGAGACGGAAATAGTGACTACTTCATAATCGCTAAACCAAGTCAGACGACTTGCAACGCCAAAGACCTCTAAAGGCGCAGTGACATCAGAGGTCAGTACGCCGTCGTAAACCAGAATGCCAATGCGTTTATCCGCAGCATGTGCCGTTTGAAGCATCCCAAAGAATAGGACTAAGGTCGCTATCAATAGTTGTAGTGCATTCTTTAATCCATTTTTACCCATTGTTTTTTCCTCGCTAACAGAGCATCAAGTTATTGAGATTCATTATATTTGGGCTGATTGGTGATTGAAGAGCCACTTTGTCTTTACTAAAGTGAATAAAGTTCACGAATGGAATGCACGAGTTTTATGGATAAGATACGGTCCCTACGATTTTTTATTGCCACTTTAGAAGGTGGCAGTTTTGCTGCGGCCGCCAAAGCGCATGGCACAGACCCTTCTACGGTGAGTAAGGCCATCCATCGTCTTGAAAGCGACTTGGGAATACAGCTTTTCCAACGTTCTACGCGACAGATCCGTCTGACAGAAGCCGGTCGTCGATACGCAAATACCGCTAGGTTTGTACTGGACGAACTGACGGCGTGTGAGGATTCATTGAAAAGCCACAATGATGCGCTTTCAGGACTGCTTAAGATTAATGTGCCGGTCTCCTACGGTCGCCTTTACATTCGCCCTTTATTAAAAGAGTTTTGTCGCCGCTACCCCAGCATCACTATCGATATTCATTACGATGACGCCTACGTTGATATTATTGAGCAAGGGATTGATGTGTCGATTAGATCTGGTGTCGTTCAGGACAGCCAGTTGATTGTGCGCCAGCTGAGTCCTATCGATTTTATTATTTGTGGCAGTCAGGATTACTTAGCGCGGCATGGTGTTCCGAGTGGCCCAGACGCATTCAATGATCATTCTTGGGTTCGTTTTCGTTTTAAACAAACGGGGAAACTGTTGCCGATTCGGATGCCAGAACCAGACGGTGCAAGTGAGTATAACCCCGAGAGAAATTTTATTGTAAACGACGGCGAATCCATGGCAGAGCTTTGCGCAGAAGGCTTAGGGTTAACTCAGATTCCTCACTTTATCGCGAGAGATTGGCTCAAAGCGGGGCGTTTAGTGCCGATATTTCCGAGTATGCGCCAAGCTGGAAATGGCGTGTATCTGCTCTATGCCAACCGGGAGTATGTTCCAGCTCGAGTAAGGGTGTTCATCGATTTTATCACCCAAGCGATACAGGATATGGATGAAACGCCATTCCATACGTGGGCTGAAACGTTGCCGATTTATCGACCGAACCAAGGCGATTGAAAACTTCATGTGAGTCTTTGGTTAAAACCCCCTAAGCTATATGGTGCTTTTATTGGTTTTTGTTAGTTTATTGGACGTTATTATCGAAAAGCGCAGTTTGCTCTTCGTCACTCATAAAGGAAAGACAATGCCAACTAAGATCTTAGTGCCTGCTTTGGCCCTACTTCTCAGCGCATGTGGCGGCGATGGGGAGTCGTCAGCCCCAGCAGAAAGTGGCTCACAAAACACAGGTTCCACATCGTCACAAGGCACATTTGCCGAGCAGATGCTTGCAGCGGTCAACAGCGCCCGCTCTACTACACAACAGTGTGGCGCAACCACCATGCCACCTGTTGGGGCACTGACTTGGAGCTACGATTTGGAAAGCGCCGCTTATCGACATTCGAGCGATATGGCGAACAGCGATTTCATGAGTCATACAGGCTCTGACGGCAGCAATATGTCAGATCGAGTCAACGCAACGGGCTATGCTTGGAGCGCCATTGGTGAGAATGTTGCCGTAGGGCAAAGTTCCATTAACGCCGTCGTTAATGCTTGGTTATCGAGCGAAGGTCACTGCCTCAATATCATGAGTGCGGATTTTGATCAGATGGGCGCGTCGCTTGTCGAAAATCACTCGGCAAGCTACGGGTATTACTGGACTCAGGTTTTTGCCAAACAGCGCTAATGCGATAAAGAAACCTGATAGATAAACCAAAACGCCAGTAGTCACCATCTGCTGGCGTTTTATTATTTACGTCTCTTTTAGCTTGTCAGGTTACGAAGTTTTGGATCATCCGTCAGGTATTCAACAAATTCGATCTCAAAACCGGCAGGGTCAACAAAATACACATTCTTGCGGTATGGCTCATCAGCCCCAGGTTGGGCAATTGGATAACCGGCATCGGTCAGTCTTTTTATGATGGCATCGACGTTGTTGGTCACATAAGCAAAATGCGCTAGCCCAACTTGGTGCCCGCTCAACTCGCGGTTTTCTCCTTCACCGTGGTCACTCATCGCAATATATTGATACTCGTCGCCAAAATGTAGCCAGTTTCTTGGCTTACCACTCCATTCGCCTTTCCCCTCATCACGCACGTACCAATGTGGAAACGCAGTTTGATAAAACTTCAGCATTTCAGGGATGTTTTTCACGACTAAATTAATATGTTCTAGTTGGATCATGATGTGCTCCTTTTTGTCATTTTCTAGCCAACGATGAACATGCTAAAACCTCAAGTTAAGTTGAGGTAAAGGGCTTTTTTAAGTTTTTTAGGGTTGATGTCTTTGGAGCTTGGTACATGGAGAGATTCGGTGGGGGGGTACTTTGAATCTGTGAGTTGGGTTAGGTGCTTGCAACCCTCTTTCATCTTTTGTTTGTTCGTGCTAATCATTTTCGAGCGAGTTTGTGATGAGTAGATTCCCAGTCTCACCTAGGTTCGCGGGAATGACGTGAAGAGAGCGCTAAACGAACAGCGTCATTCTGAAGGAGCCTAAGCGAGTATTCAGAATCTATTTGCAGCGCTTTGTGATGCAAGCGGTGTGAAGTTAACTGTCCACGATTGCAGAACCAGTCCCTCCTCTTTGAGCCCGGAGTGTTGAGATCTTTAGAGTTTTATACAAGCGAAGGTTAGGTGGGTTTGGTGCTTTGAATCTGAGAGCTGGGTTAGGGGCTTGCAACCTTGTTTCACCTTTTGTTTGTTCGTGTTCTTGCTAATCATTTTCGATCGAGTTTGTGGTGAGTAGATTCCGAGTCTCACCTAGGTTCGCGGGAATGACGGGAAGAGAACGCTAAACGGACAGCGTCATTCTGAAGGAACCTAAGCGAGTATTCAGAATCTACTTTCAGTGTGTTGTTATGTTGCGTTGTGAATTGAACTATCCGCGAGCACAGAACCAGTTCCTCCCTTTTGAGCTCTGCGTGTTGAGAGCTTCGGAGTTTGATACAAGGGGAGGTTAGGTGGGGTTGCTGGTTGAATGTTGGGTAAGGTGCTTGCAACCTTGTTTCAACTTTTGTTTGTTCGTGCTACTCATTTTCGATCGAGTTTACGGTGAGTAGATTCCCAGTCTCACCTAGGTTCGCGGGAATGACGGGGAGAGAACGCTAAACGAACAGCGTCATTCTGAAGGAGCCTAAGCGAGTATTCAGAATCTATTCGCAGCGCGTTGTGATGCTGGTGGAGTGAAGTGAATTATCCGCGATTGCAGAACCAGCCCCACTTTTAGTCCGGAGTGCTGAGATCTTTAGAGTTTGATACAAGAGAAGGTTAGGTGGGATTGGTGGTTTGAGGTTGTGAGGAGGATCATGTTCAGAACCCTCTAACCGTTGATGCGTCACGTGTATGTGTATGAATTTCTTTCGTTCAAGCTTGCGGTGGGTAGATTCCCAGTCTCACCTAGGTTCGCGGGAATGGCGTGAAGAGAGCGCTAAACGAATAGCGTCATTCTGAAGGAGCCTAAGCGAGTATTCAGAATCTATTTGCAGCGCGTTGTGATGCTAGTGGAGTGAACTGAATTAGAACTTGCCACCTTAAGCACGGAGTGCTGGGGGATGTACTTACACCCCTCCCCAAAACCAAAAAAGCCAGCAGTTAGTACCTGCTGGCAAAGTCTTTGGGCTTCTAGGTTTTTGCTTTTCTTTCTTGCCACTCCGTTCTACACGATGCCCCGATTGGTTTTCCGGGGAAGAAAACACAGCACCGTGCGCTTTGTGCTCAAGAAATTGGAGATTAACCTTGCTTACGGATTAGGTAGTCAAATGCGCCTAAGCTTGCTTTTGCACCTTCACCCATCGCAATGATGATCTGTTTGTAAGGAACCGTCGTTGCGTCACCCGCTGCGAAGACGCCTTCTAGGCTGGTTTCACCACGGCTACCGACTTCAATTTCGCCGCGCTGAGAAAGCGCTACTTCTGAATCTTTTAGCCATTCTGTGTTTGGTACTAGACCGATTTGGACAAAGATACCTGACAGTTCAATCTCTTTGATTTCATCTGTGTTACGGTCTTTGTACTTCAAGCTTGTTACGCGAGTACCGTCACCCACTACTTCTGTGGTTTGCGCCATCGTGATGATGTCGATGTTTGGTAGAGAGTTCGCTTTGTCGATAAGCACTTGGTCTGCGCGAAGTACGTCTGCAAATTCAAGAACGGTTACGTGCTCAACAATACCTGCTAGGTCGATAGCCGCTTCGATGCCTGAGTTACCACCACCGATAACCGCGGTTTTCTTGCCTTTGAATAGCGGGCCGTCACAGTGTGGGCAGTACGCGACGCCTTTGTTGCGGTACTCTTGCTCACCCGGAACGTTCATTTCACGCCAGCGAGCACCAGGGCTTAGGATGACACTCTTACTTTTCAGCGTTGCGCCGCTTTCAAGTTGGATATGAATCAAGCCATCTTCTGTGTGTGCTGCGCCCATCAGTTTTTGCGCTTGTTGCTCAGTCACGACGTCTACGTCATATTCTTTTAGGTGCTCTGCTAGGTCAGTCGCCAGTTTTGGACCTTCAGTACGTTTTACCGAGATAAAGTTCTCGATTGCCATGGTGTCCATCACCTGACCACCGAAGCGTTTAGCGACAACGCCAGTGCGAATACCTTTACGCGCTGCGTATAGTGCTGCTGCACTACCACCAGGGCCACCGCCGACGACTAGTACGTCGTATGGGTCTTTTTCGCTCAGTGCTTTGGCTGCTTTCTCGCTCGCACCGTCATCCACTTTGTTTAGGATTTCAGTTAGAGACATACGACCTTGACCGAATAGCTCACCGTTCACGAATACGCTTGGTACTGCCATGATGTCACGTTGTTTTACTTCATCTTGGAAGAGTGCACCGTCGATCATGGTTGCTTTCACTTTCGGGTTGATCGCCGCTATCATGTTGAACGCTTGAACAACGTCTGGGCAGTTTTGGCACGACAGTGAAATGAACACTTCAACATCCAATTCTTTATCTAGCGCTGCGATTTGTTCAATCACTTCCGGCTCTAGTTTGATTGGGTGACCACCAGAGTGCAGTAATGCCAATACCAGAGAGGTAAATTCGTGACCCATTGGTAGGCCAGCAAAGCGAAGTGCTGTGCCTTTTACTGGGTTCGTAACCGTCATCACCGGTTTACGTGCGCTTGCGTTGTCGTCACGTTCAACGGTGATAAAGTCGCTCATCTCTGCGATTTGGTTCGCCAGAGACAGAATGTCATTCGATGCTTTGCTTTCATCTAGACTAACCACTAGACGAACGTCTTCTTTTACATTAGCCAGATATTGTTTGAGTTGTTGTTGGATCGCTTGGTCTAACATAGTTGTTGTTACCTTAAATAAACAAAAGAGTGGTTACTCTGGATAAAATCAGTAGGGAGAGAGCAAACCAGGCAGAAGGTCGTCAAGGTATCTAACCTGGAATGCTCTCTAAGTTAAGCGTCAATTAGCATGTCAAATTGAGCTTAAATTCAGTGGCTTAGATTTTGCCTACTAAGTCTAGAGAAGGAGCTAGCGTCTCTTCGCCTTCTTTCCATTTTGCTGGGCAAACTTCGCCTGGATGTGCTGCTACGTACTGAGCTGCTTTCACTTTGCGTAGTAGGTCTTCTGCGTCACGACCGATACCTTCAGCAGTGATTTCCATTGCTTGGATAGTACCTTCTGGGTCGATTAGGAACGTTGCACGGTCTGCAAGACCTTGGCCTTCACGCATCACACCGAAGTTGTTTGTGATGTTGCCTGTTTGGTCACCAAGCATGTAGTACTGGATCTTGCCGATGGTTTCTGAGCTATCGTGCCAAGCTTTGTGAGTGAAGTGTGTGTCTGTTGATACTGAGTACACTTCAACGCCGCGTTTTTGTAGCTCTTCGTAGTGGTCTGCTAGGTCACCTAGTTCTGTCGGACATACGAATGTGAAGTCTGCTGGGTAGAAGAAGAATACAGCCCATTTGCCTAGAACGTCTTGTTCTGTTACTTCAACGAATTCGCCGTTTTTGTATGCTGTAGCTGCAAATGGTTTGATCTTTGTATTAATCATTTTTACTTTCCTCAGAATGTTTTAGGGTGAGCAGTTCTTGCTTTCGGAAAGTATATTCGCATTGGATTGTGTTTAAGGAAAATCGCTTGTAACTATCCTATTGATAGTCATTTCCTATCTTTATTAATAGGGAAGCCCGATGTAAGTGAGTTTGCTTCGATAGGTTTTATTGAAGATGAAGGCCGAGTGGTAATAGAGAATACCGATGATGATCTTTAAGATATCGTCTGGCTAAGATCGAAAGAACCTGCATCTCGGCAGGCTCTTTCTAATAGGAAGTGGGGAAGCTGATGCTTCTATTTGGTTAGCCCAGATTGTCGAGCACTTTGCCGCACAACTTCTTCAGCATGATCATTTCATCCAGTTCTAATGTGATTTTACACATCATGGCGTTTGGCACCGACTTGGCTTGTTCTTTAAGGTCACGACCTTGCTCGGTTAGGTTGAGTACGCGAACGCGCTCATCGGTTTCACTACGACCACGCTCTACATAGCCTTTCGCTTCTAGGCGTTTAAGCAGCGGCGTGAGCGTGCCTGAATCCAAATGCAGTTGTGAGCCCAATTCTTTAACGCTGGCGCCGTCTTTCTCCCACAACACCATCATCACTAAGTACTGCGAATAAGTCAGATCAAGTTCGTCCAGCAAAGGGCGGTAAGCTCGGATCACCGCATTTGCTGCACTATAGAGCGGGAAGCAAACTTGGTTTTCGAGTAAGAGTTTATCGTCGTCGGTCATGGTGTTGTCGGTGTAACACTGGCTCATTGGCGTTGCCTACCTGCTCACAGAGAAAGAGAGTAACAAAATAAATTGCGCACAATATAGTTGCAAGCGATCTTTACTTCGATATAAGATTGCAAGCAATTGAATTGTGCGCAACTTAAATGAAGAGGGCAATCGTATGACTACTCTATACAAAACTCAAGCTACTGCTTTGGCTGGTCGTAATGGTCAAGTAAAAACAGATGACGGTCTTCTCGATCTAGAGCTGTCATACCCGAAGGAAATGGGCGGCACAGGTGCAGCAACTAACCCTGAGCAGCTTTTCGCTGCGGGTTATTCAGCATGTTTTTCTAACGCGATTCTGCACGTAGCACGTGAAGGTAAAGTAAACCTGAAAAGTGCACCCGTAACAGCGGAAGTGGGCATTGGTCCGAACGATAACGGCGGCTTTGCATTAACAGTGAGCTTAGCGGTAGAGCTAGATATGCCACAAGAACAAGCATTAGAGCTAACGCGCATTGCACACCAAGTTTGCCCATACTCAAACGCCGTTCGTGGCAATATTGATGTTGCTGTTACAGTAAACGGCGAAGCGATCTAATCGATTTAGACATTATTTCTAATAGAAGGAAAGCCTGCGAACGTGCAGGCTTTTTTCGATTATTTGATGGCAGTGCAGAAGCTGACGTCTGCATGGTGCGTTTGTGGATCGTAGCTATGATAAAGTTCGAAGCAAGGTCGGCAGTCGTTTTCAATACCAGATTCAACCACTTTGCTCATCAAATCATCCCATGCTTTAGGGTATTGGCTGAATTCGGTAATTTGCTGGCGCATCACCGCATATTGACCGCCGGGGAAGTCTTGCAACTCAATGCCTTTTGGTACTTCGGTATCTTCTGGCACCATTAGACAGATGTCAGTACGACACTTCTCGTCTGGCGTGATTTCTGGGTTATCGTGATAAATGAAGATACAGGTATTGCCCGCCAAACCTTTCATTCCTGCCCATTGATACAAGAGACCTGATGGTTCTTCATAACCTTGGCCATAAGGGCCGTTAACGCGAATGTAAGCCAATTTTGCTTTATCAAAGTTTTGCGTTTCCATATTGTTGCTCCATGTTGTGAGTTCAGAGTCAGTATATGAATCGCTTAGGGTTCGTTCGTTTCCATTCTTGCGCAGTGCGTGTCCAATCTTGCTGTTTCGCGCGAGTTCAGAAAATTGCTGGTAGTTTTTACAGTCGCGAAAGGCGGTTGGTGTTACGCCATAATGCTGCTTAAACGCCTTAGCTAGGCTTTGCGAACTAGAAAAGCCGTACTCTAACGCGATGTTCAGCACTGGTTGCTTTGATTTGAAAAGGTCGTCTGCTGCCGCCTCTAGCCGTAAACGTCGGATGAAGTCGGCTAATGTTTCGCCTTGTACCGCCTTAAAGGTACGGTGAAAATGATAGGGAGAGAGGTTGGCTAGCGCTGCCACTTCGAGCAAATTGAGAGGAGCGTTAAAGTGCTGTTCCAGATAGCGAATAACAGGAACGAGTCGTTGGTGATAATCGACACGCATGAGAGGAGCCACCCTTGTTTGATTTGCTCAAAGCGTACCGCAATGAAGCAAGGATTCAAGGCTAGTATCGAATAAATGCGTCGTAGTCATTTATTTCTGATTGTGATGCATTCTGTTGCGGGTAGGAGATGGTTCTTAAGATGGCTTCTCAACGGTAATTGAAATCCGTTCAGAGCGCTTAATATCCCGTCAGCTCCATATAACCAGTCCCAGAATGAGAGCCATCAATACGCACTGGACCTTCCCAATAAGGCACCGAAAGCGGCATTTTCGCGTTCGGGTTGAGTGCAGAAACGGTAAGCTCGATTTGCTGGTTAGGAATCGACACTTGCCACTGGGTTGGATACTTTCGCCCTTGGATTTCTGTTTGCTTGGTCGCCTTTAACTGAATGTCTTTTTGAGAAATGGCGATGCCAGAACCATCTTGCTGCATCAGCCTTGCACTGGAATAACTGGCTGCTCCGGTTTTGGAATCCCGCAATTGGAACGCCACCAAGCTGGTTTCGTCACTCAACCTTAGGGCAAACCAGTCCCAGCCTTGTTGTGAGTCGAGTAAGAATTGCGAGCTCCACTCTCGGTCTATCCAACCTTTGCCCGACACTTGATGGGTTTTGCCGTCGATCGTGACTTCACCGGAGACATCAATAAACGGTTGGCTGTAATAATACGAAGCCACCTGACCATCGGCACTTTTGGTGCTGTAACCTTGTTCGCCTTGCTTTTGATAAGGTGCACTGCTGGTAAGCGTCAGCGAATAGCCAAATTGTTCGGAGTTTGCATTCAATGTGGCAGGGAAGAGATCGGTGGTTGAAGAAGTCCACTGCCAATCATCGAGATAAACTCGAAATGGTGAAGTGTCGACGCCAGCTAGAGAGGCTTGATCGCGTGACCATCTTTCATCGGCGTAGTGTTTGTCGGTTGTCGTGACCGCGCTGTGCGCCATGTAGATTTGTTGAGTTTGCCATTCGGTTTTCTTTACGTCATCTTCGCCTTTTGGCGGCGCAGCAGCAAAGCGAAATTGTGTCCACTGGACGCCAAGTGGAGTGCCATCTTCATCAATTAAGTTAGCGGTTAAGTACCACCATTCATGACGAAAATTCGGGTGCGCTTGATGGTCTGCTGGGAAGGTGAGTTCAATCCCTTTTTCTACGGGTGTGAATAGGTTGCTCTCGCTTTTCGTATCTCCGCTTCCCAGCAACGTGCCCATATTTTGTGTGCTCATATTTTTTTGTTGGGCATCTTCACATCCAAATAGGATCAAGCTGCTTATGAGCAGAGTAAGTTTGCTTGCTAATCGAACCATCACAACACCTCGCTTTGCAAACTGGACACGACAGGCTTACTGACCAATCGCCACAGAGGAATCAAGGTTGCAATCACCGCCACCAAGATGGTGATCGCCGCAATGCTCAGCGCATCGCTCCAGTTCCACAGATAATGTAAGCTCCAACCAAAAGCGCGCAAGGTGACGATATCTGTCAGTACATAACCCACCATAGCTCCTAGAGGTAAGGCGATAACCAGAGTAAAACTCACCAAAGCAATGATCTGTCCGACCACCATGGTCATTAATTTACGACGGCTGACGCCAAGTGCATACAGTCTTGCAATGGCGGCTTTGCGCGCGTCAAGCAACATGAAGCAAGCACTGAACAAACCAATCACGGCGACCATCAAAGTCACGCCGTTGAGTGCGCGCGTAATGGCGAAGGTCTGCGAGAAAATATCCAACGCGATGGATTTGATTTGCGCCTGATCGTAGAGCTGACTTGGATGCAGATTCAATTGATCGCGCAGTTGCTCGTAGACGATTTGTGGGTCCCCCGAGACTTTTATGCCAAGGCTTGTCGGCAGGTCGGTAAAGCCACTCTCTTGCCATAATTTGGGTGCCAATAACACTTCACCGTTGGGTGAGCCATAATCGTGAAATATCGCACCCACAAGCAGGTTCTTATTTGGAACTGCATCAAGCGTGAGCGCGCTACCCAGTGATAAACCCAGTTTGACCGCGGTTGGTTCACTAATCGCGACTGATTCACCTTGGTAAAAACGCTGCCAGAAGTTCTCCAAATGCGATTTGAACACCATGGTTTGTTCTAAGGTATCTTTGTCTTTGGTGCCAAGCAAAATCGGTAAGCCTTGCAGGTTATCTTCGACGTAGTATTGCTTGTAGACGGTCTCAACCTTGTCGAACTGCCCTAACGCGCGCTCCACATCTGCGATTTCCCCTTGCGCAGGGCTGACGTAAATATCGGCATGTAGCCTCTGTTCTAGCCACTGTTTTAGGGTGGATTCGAAGCTGCCCACTAAGGTATTCATCCCCATATTGGCAGTAACGGCGAGTAGCAGTGCCATCATGGCGAGAGAAAGCGGAGAAATCAGCTCACGCAGCTCTGCAAACAGATACTGCATCAAACCAGAACTGGTGCGCTTTTCACACCAATTGGCTAAGACGCTGAGTGTTTTGGGTAGATACAAAGGAATCGACACCACAAGCACGCCGAGCCACGCCATGGTGAAGCGGTGATGCTCACTCAGCCATAACCCTGCGAGTGCGAAAGCCGTCAACGCAGCACCTATCACGAACAATTGGTTTTCGTTAGAGGCTTCAGGCGCTTGATAAAAGCCGCCATGAGAGGAGAGCGGCTGGCGCACTCGCTGTTTAAAGTGCTGCCAACATGCTAATAGGGTGGCGGCTAACGTGAGCAGCAGGGCTTGCGCCCACCATTGCCACTGCCAAGTGCCGGGCAGCAGTGTCGCACCATAAAGTTGTTCTAATGTCAGCGCCACGGTCGGGTGCAACCAATGGCTGAGCTGCATGCCCAATACAAAACCGAGGGAAGCGCCGATGGTAACGAGAATAGTGAGTTCAACTAACAGCGCAGAGAACACAATGCTCGGCGCAACCCCCGCCTGTTGAATTTGCACTAATAGCCGATTGCGTTTCAGCAAGCTGTACTTTACGCCGTTGTAAGCGATGAACAGCCCGACTAAAAAGGCAAGTAAGCTCATTGCGGTGAGATTGAGGTGAAAGCTGTCGGTCAGTGAGCCAAGGTCTGTACTTTGATTATTGGAAATCCATTGTCCTTGCTCGCCAATGATGCTTTGCCAATTTGCTTGCGTGTCTTTATGCCCTTTATCACCCGAATGGAAAACCGCAATGTAACTGAGCTGTCCTTGTTTATTGAGCAGTTGCTGGGCAAAGCCAATGTCCATCAACATTCGGCTACCTAACTGCCATTCGTCTGGTAGCACCACCACTTGGGTTGGAATGTCGTCCAGAGTTAGGGTTTCTACCTCTTCTAAGTTTTGATGTTGAGATTGACTCATCATCACGATTGGCTTGCCGGCTAAAAGCTCAGGCAAAGGTAACGCACTGTCGAATAAAGACACGTTCTGTTGGTTTTCTGCTGAATAGCGAGAACGTGAAGAGATGGCGGCAATCAACTCACTACCTTGCACCGACCAACGTCGCCCTTGTTCATCTCTCACTCGCCCCTCGATCACAGGTAGCGCTGCACTGAGCCCATTTTGTCTAAGGGTGAAATAAAGAGATTCGGGCAGATAGTTTTGCCCTGCTGGTGGAATAATTAAGTTCTGAGCTTGTGCGCTAAGTTGCTCGGTAGACTCCGCATAACTGCGCTTGGCATTGAGGTTGATGGCTTGCACCGCAACAAATAAGGTCACTGCCAGCACGATACCGACCAGAATTGCGGCAGCTTGCAGTGGCGCCTGCCGATAGTACGCCGCAAACAGATTTAGGGCGAGTCGAGTATGCGTGAATCTGGTGGTTGATAGCTTAGCTTGCTTCATGGCGAAGCTCATGTTTGTTTTAGTGATGACCGCCATGCAACTGACTATTTTCCAAACGCCCATCTTTCAAGCGTAACTGGGTTTGCATGAACTCAGCACAGTCAGGGCTGTGGGTAACTAACAGCACTGCCGTGTTGCCTTGGGTGGTGATTTCACTCAGTAGTTTCATCACTTCTAACCCCGCTTTTTGGTCAAGGTTTCCTGTGGGTTCATCGGCAAGCAGAAGTTTAGGCTTATGGGCTAAGGCTCTAGCAATCGCGACGCGTTGTTGTTGACCACCTGAAAGAGCAGAAACATGCCTGTCGAGAAGTTGGCTGATGCCCAGCGTCTCGACCAAGTAATCGCACCAGTCGTTCCATTTCTGTTGATTCAAATGCAAAGGGAAGGCGATGTTCTGCTGCACGTTGAGCGGCGTTAATAGGTTGAATTGCTGGAAGATAACACCGAGTTTTTGGTGTCGAAATTGGCTCCATTGTGGGTCTTTCCAAGCCGCTGTGTTATCGCCATCTAACCACAACTCACCTTCGGAAAGCGGCTCAAAGCCAGCGATGACATTGAGTAAGGTGCTTTTGCCGCTGCCACTTGCGCCCGTCAGCGCAACACTCGCTCCTGTGTTCAACGTAAAGTCGACGCCTTCCAACACGCGATGTGTCTCTTTGCCATCGACAAAGCTTTTGCTGGCGTGTTTGAGTGTGACAAGTGGGCTTTCCATTTCCTCTCCCTACAATCAAAAGGTGTCGTTTCTTTTGGCAATGGCTATTGCAGTTCCTTCTTTAGAAACTTTAGACAACAATCAGATAAAAACAGCGATTTACATCGATTTCTTAATAACTTGTACTGAAAAGAAGAGGGAAGAGATTAAATGAGGAGGGATATGACAGGCATTAAAAAAGCCCGAGTTAGACTCGAGCTTTCAAATATATTCAGCGTGGTCAGCTTACACGTAGTACGCTTCAACTTCGCCTTTAAGTTTGATTAGCATTGGGTTACCGAAACGGTCTTTTGCTTTAGGAGAAGCAATTTTTACCCAACCTTCGCTGATGCAGTATTCTTCTACGTCAGTACGCTCTTGGCCGTTGATACGAATACCGATTTGGTGCTCGAAGCATTCTTTGATGAAGAATGGGCTACGTGGGTTACCCGCTAGGCGATCTGGTAGAGCTGGTTTAGCTGTGTCTGTCATGTTTGTGACCTAAATTCCGTAAAAAGTGCGCCATTGTAGTCAGTGCACTGTGAGTGTTCAAGATATGTTGAGAGTGGATGCGTTGTTTAACTTTCAAGTACCGCCTATAACCCCTTTAAATACTGCGCGTTGGCTGTTGGTTGAATCATGGCATTCAGCGTTTGGATGGCTAGTTCGCTGTGTTCTTCAAGTAGAGCTAAGAACGCGTCAATCAACTCAGGTTTGCTTGCTGAGACTTTCGTTTCGGTCTGGATATCACGCAGATCGATCAACACATCGGTAAATAATTGAGGCAGATCGTGCAGCACTTGCAGGTTTAAGACGTTGTGTTCGCTGTAGATCGAATTGTGGCTGCCTTTCTGTTTTTGCACCACGTAAGGATTGTCTTTTAAGTTGATGATAGACGTGCGTTTATCACAGCGTTTCAAACAGCCTTTGTTGACCTTCACCTTACGGCATCCTTCGGTTTGTTGGAACAAACATTGGCGGCTCGTGAGTAGGGTATTTGGATGATAAATGCTGTAGAAGCTGCGCATGTTTTTCGGACGCTTTATGTGACGCATCTGCTTCATATTCAGCTCGTTAGAAACAAACGCGCCACTTGCCGCGAACTCGTCTTGAAGGCATTTAAACGCGTATGAGTTCACCGTGTTCATTTGTGGGCCTGCCACCCAGCCTAAGCCGAGCTCTTTTGCGAGCATGCCGACGCCTGAGTTGTTGGTGATCAACAATTCAGGTTGGATGGTTTCCAAAAATACACGAGCGGCGTGGTAGTCTTCGCCAATCAAAATGGCAGGGAACCAAGGTTTGAGCATTGGGTTGGCTTGGAACAATTCAATCATCGCGCTCAGTTCACCAGACAATCCCATTGGCAATTGATAGTAAACATCAATGTCGTGGTATTCGCACAGCATGGCTTCTTGTGCTGACGAGATCAGAACCGATAGTTTTGGCGCACCTTGGCGAGGGTCTGGTTGAGGTAACGCTGGCAGAGTTGGCACATCAATCGACCCTTTCAAGCTGCTGCCGGATACTTGTGTTGAAGTGGCATCGAACGACTTAGTTTGCTCTGCCACTTTCTTAATGATCGCGGTTTTGTCATCGTATAGTTTCTTTTTCACCGCTTGCACATCATCAGCAGATTGGCATTGGTAAACCTTCGAAAAATGCTTTACAGCGTGGTCGCGCGGGTTGTCGATGTACATCGCCTTGCCGAAATCACCTTGCAAAAATGCGTTGGAGAAATCACGGTTGAACACCGTGTATAACTCGGTGGTGTCTTCAGAGAGTTCCAAACCCTCGCACAAGCGATCGATTTGCTGACGCCAATTGTCGACCACTGTATAGACGTAGTGCGATTTCTTGATTCGCCCTTCCACTTTTAATGAATACACGCCAGCATCGGCAAGCGCTTCCAAGTCCCCAAAGGCGGAATTGTCTTTCATATTGAGTGGGTAGTTGTTGCCCGTTTTGGTCGTTTCGTACTGTTCGCGACAAGGTTGACTGCAACGTCCACGGTTACCTGATGCACCATTGCGAGCGGAACTGATGTAGCAAATTCCGGAGAATCCGATGCAGTATGAGCCGTGGACAAACACTTCCATCATTACGTTGTGCTCGCGACCAAATTGCGCCAGATGTTTTATTTCATCGATGTTAAGTTCGCGAGATAAGTTTACTCGGCTTGCGGTGAGCTGGTTGAGAAAGAGGATCTGGCCTTCGTTATGCGTGTTTAGTTGCGTTGAAGCGTGCACATCCAAATCGGGAAAGTGATGTTTGAGAATGTAGGCCAGACCGAGATCTTGCACGATCACGCCATCGATCTTGGTGGTGTTCAGTTGGCTGAGTAAGCGAACAATCGCCGGAATTTCACTTTCTAAAATCAGCACATTCAGCGTTAGAAAGATCTTACAGTTGTGCTGATGGGCTAACGTTAATACGCCATTTAAGTTATCTAAGGTGAGGTTGGTCGCTCGGTTACGTGCATTGAAGCGGTCCAACCCGCAGTAAATTGCATCGGCGCCAGCGGCAATGGCGGCTTTGATGGAATCTAAATCACCACCGGGTGCTAATAACTCAAATTGATCGCGTGTCACTACTTTTCTCTTTCTTACTAAAATAGGCTGCAAATGTTACGTATTTCACGCTTTTGATGCTCGGCTAGTTAATGCTTTATTAATCTGAATCAATTAATCCGTGTTACACGGTCGACTCTTGAGTGGGTAGAGTGCAATTCGCGATAGCGGAATCTGACTTCTATAGTTTTCCTACACTTGGTTTTTCTATATTTACAGTTTTCGACTCAGATAGAGAGGAAGGGACGACAAATGAAAAAAGTAATCATCGGGTTGGTCGTGGCGTTGACGTCATTGAGTGCGTTGGCTGGTGAGGGCGTGGTAACCGTTGCGAGCACGCATTCAGCAAAAGATACGGCGGATAAATTTGTCGCTATCGCGCAAGAAAAAGGGTTGAACGTCTTTGCGCGCATTAACCATCAAGAGAATGCCACGAAAGTCGATATGACGTTGCGACCAACCGAAGTTATCGTGTTTGGAAACCCTAAAGTAGGCACGCCACTGATGATCTGTGCGCATGAAGTGGCGCTCGATTTACCCCAAAAAGTGTTGGTGTATGAAGATGATGAAGGCAAAACGTGGTTAGCTTATAACGATCCTATGTATTTAAAGCAGCGCCATCATATTGAAGGCTGCGACGAGGTATTGAACAAAATCAGCGGCGTGCTGGGCAATTTAACCAACGCGGCGGCGAAGTAGGGCTGGTTATTGGCTTCGCTTTTTTAACTCCGAAAATGAAAAAGCCAACCTCACAAGGAGGTTGGCAAATCTTACCTATATTGGGGGAGGTAAGATCAGGAGGTGGCGAGTACGCTGTGCACTTCTGACTTAATTGAGTCAGACTGCGTGCCGAAAATCGCTTGTAAACTGTCGCCAATCACTAACACATCTCGCGCGCCGAGCGCTTTTAGCTTAGCAACATCAACGTTGGCAATGTCTTTCACCGAGACACGCAGACGGGTGATACACGCATCGACTGACTTAATATTGGCTTTGCCGCCCAATGCAGCGACTACATCCACCGCAATTTCATCAGGCTGTCCGGCAATCTTCACTTCTGCAATGTCGGTTTCACGACCCGGCGTTTTCAGATCCAACTTCACAATTAGGAAGCGGAACAAGCCATAGTACAGCGTCGCCCAGATTGGACCGATGATGATGAACATCCACGCGTTGCTCGACATTGGGTAGTAAAGGAAGAACTGGATCGCGCCGTGCGCAAAGTCAGTACTGTGTTTGATTTCCAAAAATGCGGTGATCGCAAACGCAATACCAGTTAGGAAAATATGGATTACGTACAGCACTGGCGCGACGAATAAAAAGGTAAATTCGATTGGCTCTGTGATACCGGTTAACCAAGAGGTCAACGCCGCAGACATCATCAAACCGCCGACGATTTTCTTACGCTCTGGAGACGCGCAGTGGTAAATCGCCAGTGCCGCTGCTGGTAGCGCCCACATGGAGTACATAAAGCCACCAGACAGATAACCTGCGGTTTTATCGCCCGCGAAGAAGCGAGTGAGCTCACCGGTAAACTCTTTGCCAGTTTCTGGGTCTACATAGCTGCCGACTTCAAAGAAGAACGGTGCATTCCAGATGTGGTGCAAACCAATAGGGAGTAATGAACGTTCGCCCGCTCCGTAAACCGCCCACGCGAGAACAGGGTTTTGGTACGCTGCCCAATGAGAGAATGCATCAAGAAGTTGTCCGACAGGTGGCCATGCAAACGCGAGAATCGCACCAACGACGATCGCCGATAGACCGGTGACAATGGGCACAAATCGCTTACCCGCGAAGAATCCCAAATATTCCGGCAGTTTGATGTTGTAGAAGTGGTTGTACATGATTGCCGCGACCGCACCGATAAAGATGCCGCCAAACACCCCGGTTTGCAGCGTCTCAACGCCGATGATGGTGGCGTCAGTTTCTAAGCCGCGCAAGCCAGTCACGATACCGAGAGATGCATTCATAATGATTAGGCCCACTAGGCCTGCGAGCGCCGCTGCACCGTCATTGCCTTTTGATAATCCGAGCGCGACGCCAACTGCGAACATCAACTGCATGTTGCCGAACACGCCTTCACCGGCGGCGAGCATCACTTTGTTGACCGCGTCTGGAATAAACGCAAACCCCGCGTTACCAATACCCAGCATCAAGCCGGCCACCGGTAACACCGCCACAGGCAGCATCAACGACCGCCCTATTTTTTGTAGTTGTCCAAATATACTTGCAAACATGGTTTCCTCCTGACGAATGCCAGTGTTGTAGGACCTGATTCCTTCAGGTCATGTTGTTTCACGTTAGGTCAGGATGATCATAGCGAGCAAGGCGGCGCCTAAGGTTACAAAAGGCAATCAGTTTGTAAGTGGCCGCTTACAAATCTCTTACACTGAGGAGTGAAAATTGTAATCGGCTCGATTGTGCATGTGCGTTTAAGAATGCATCATATTGGCCAGCGCCAAACTCAGGGGCAGGCACAGGGAAGGACACAGGGAAAGTAGGATGGAAAACAAGCAGATACTGGTCGTCGATGACAACCTTGACCTTCGCGAAGCATTGTCAGATTACCTTGGTCGCGCAGGGTTTGAAGTGCTTTGCGCAGAAAACGGCGGCGTGATGTGGCAACTGCTCAACGATCACCATCCTGATTTGATCATCCTCGATATTATGATGCCCGGTGAAGACGGTTTTACCCTGTGCCAGAAACTGCGCAAAAACTCCGATGTTCCGATCATCATGCTGACCGCCGTCACCGAAGAAGCCGACCGAGTCGCAGGGCTAGAAATGGGCGCTGACGACTACATCACCAAATCATTCAGCCCGCGTGAACTGCTCGCGCGCATCAAAACGATTCTGAGACGCAGCCAAACGACCGCCAATAGCAAACTGACGCGTAAAGTGCGTTTTGACGACTGGTTGTTAGATACCGTAACCCGGCAACTGACCCACGTTGCTAGCCGCGAGGTCAAACAACTGAGTGGCGCGGATTTGTCGCTACTTGGTTTATTCGTCAACCACGCACAATCGATTTTGTCGCGCGATGATATTGCGCGCGAGAGCTGGGGACGCGATGCCGACCCGTTTGAACGCGGCATCGACGTGCAGATCAGCCGCTTGCGTCATCACCTTGAAGATAAAGACCGCTCGCTGATCCTAACGGTGCGCAACAAAGGCTACATGCTGACCACGGACGTGCATTATGAGAATTAAACGCTGGACGGGATCACTGGTCGTTCGCACCAGTGTGTTCCTGTTGCTAGTGATCATTCTGGCGCAGGTATTATCCGGGATTATCTGGTATCAACACGCCAGCGAACGCGATAAAGAGGGCCTGACCACCACAGTCAAAAGCTTAGCACTGAGCGCTTCTTCCACCATCGCTTTCTTTCAAACCCTCCCTTCTGAATATCGCCACTTGGTGCTCAATCAACTACGCAATATGGGCGGCACGCGCTTTTTCGTCTCACTCAACAATCACCAGATTGACGTCGACCCACTGCCAGAGAGCGAGCGCAAAACGTTGGTCATCCACCAAGTTCGCGAGGTATTAGAAAGCGAGCTGAACGGCATTCCTAATATCGAGGTGGAGTTCACCCAGCGCGACAAACTCAAAGTGTTCAACAACGAGCTACCTATCGATGAACTGCCACTATTGTGGGCGCATTATTCACTTTCGTTTGGTGACCTCAACCCACCCATTCTGGTGATGCAGGTCGAAGTCGCACAGAACGAATGGTTTTATCTCGCGGCGGTGCTACCCGCGCCTTACATCAACCTAGAGACTAACTATTTTGAGCTGCGCCAATGGCTGACGCTATTGGTGTCCGCGCTAATGCTGTTGCTGTGTACCTGGTTTATCGTTCGCAAAGAAATTCAACCAATTCGAGAGCTGGCAAAAGCCGCAACCCTGATGTCGAGCCGATTAAACGTGCCCGAAGTCTCTGAACGCGGCAGTAACGAACTGAAAGCGGCGGTACGTGCGTTTAACAAGATGAATCGACGCATCGACAGCCACATTAAAGACCGCGAGATGTTGTTCAGCGCCATCTCCCACGATCTGAAAACGCCGATAGCCTGCCTAAAACTGCGGGCGGAAATGCTGGATGACGACGCCGACCGAGAACGCTTTATCCGCCTGAGTAACGACCTAGATTTGATGGTCAAAGGCGCATTGCAATGCATTAAAGAGACCGATATCCACGAGGAAATCGAGCCGATCAATTTCACCCAACTGATTCAGCACATTTCCGCCAATATCGCCGATGCGCCGGACGCGATTCGCATCCACGGTGAAATCCGCACCCACTTTGCCGGCAAACCACTAGCGATTAAGCGCTGCATTCAGAATCTGGTCGATAACGCGCTCAAATACGGCCATCAAGCGGACATTACGCTGAGTGAAAGCCCAGAGTCGATCCAGATTGAAATTGAAGATCACGGTGACGGCGTTGACGATTTATTACTTGAAAAGCTCTGCCAGCCATACTTCCGCGCTAGCAACGATAAAGAAGGCAGTGGGCTGGGGTTAACCATTTCACAGAGTATTGCAAAGGCTCATGGCGGCAACTTGTTGCTGAGCCATTCTCAGTTTGGCGGCCTCTGCGCCACACTGACTTTCCCGAGAGACTGACTATGAACAAACTGGCATTCTGGTTCCCACTGTTGCTCGCCCCTTGCGTTGCTCACGCTGAGTCGCCACAAGGGGTAGAGTTTTTACATTGGTGGACTTCTGACGGCGAGCAGCAAGCGCTGCAAACACTTAAAGCTCAGCTAAAACGGCACGATATTGAGCTGCTGCAAAGCCCGGTGTTAGGCGGTGGTGGTGACAGCGCGATGACGGTACTGCAAGCTCGCGCGCTGGCGGGCAATCCACCGAGCTTCGCGCAAATCGAAGGGCCAAGTATTAAAGCGTGGGATGCCATCGGTATTTTGCACAACGTCAACGCGGTAGCGGATGAGCAGCGCTGGGACGAGGTGCTCTACCCGCTGTCTATCGAAATCAACAAAACACAAAACGGCTATATCGCCCTGCCACTTACGCTGCACCGTTTGAACTGGTTGTGGGTCAACCACAAGCTGCTTAAACAACTGAATCTGTCCGCGCCGAAAAACTGGCAAGAGATGTTCGCTGCCATGGAGCTTGCTAAGCAAAATGGCATTGTACCGATCGCGGTCGGTGAGCAGCCGTGGCAAGTCGCCCAACTTTTCGAGAACTTAGTGATCTCCACTGGCGGCGTTGAGTTCTACACCAATGCGATGGTCAAACTAGAACGCGACAGCATCGACAGTGATACCCTGCGCCAAGCGTTGACGCAATTTCGCCGCCTGAGTTTGTTGATCGACAACCAATTACCCGACAGTAAGTGGGATACGGCGACCCAAGCGCTAGCCGACGGTCAGGCGCTGTTTCAAATAGGCGGTGATTGGATTTTGGGTGAGCTGCTCGCCAATCAAGTCTCAGTTCCGCAAGAGGTCGGCTGTTACCCAACGCCTGACAGCGATGGTGTATTCCTCTACAACATGGACAGTTTGGTGTTTATGTCGAGCAAGTCGTTTTCTGCCGAGGCGGCTCAGCAAACCGCAAGCGCGCTGGCAGATGTCGAGTTTCAAGCTAAGTTCAATAAGGTAAAAGGCTCGATTCCGGTACGTACCGATATCGACATCAGCGATTTTAATCCGTGTCAGGTCCAGTCATATCAAGACTTTCACTACGGCGTTAAACACAACCTCGCTGTGCCGAGTATGATTGATTCGATGGCGGTCAATCCGGTTGCCCAGCAAGCGATAAACTCGGAAATTTTCCGTTTTTACCGCAACCCCAAGATGGAACCCGACGAGCTGATAAAACGCATTATTGCGATTTCGAAAAGCGGTTAATGGCAATGAATCTGTGCCGAGATGGAATAAAAAAGCCCCAATGATTGGGGCTTGAGTGAAGCGAAGTATGCCGTTTAGAAATAGTGGAAGATCGGCGGTTCATGCATCAAGAAGTTTTGATGGGAGATGTTCCACGCATAGGCGCCCGCTAAGGTAAACACAACGTAATCACCAATATCGACGTGGGCGACGTGTTGATTGCGTGCCAGCACATCTTTGGGCGTACAAAGCTGGCCGACAAAGGTCGCTTGTGCATGCTGAATTGAGTGAGAAATCTCATGGTGTTGCTCGCTTTTCAGGATGACGAATGGATGATCATGGCTCTGCGCTGCTGGCGTGCGGAAGTGGTGAGTTCCCCCGCGTGCGATGACAAAGTTTTCGCCAAGATTTTGCTTAATATCCAGCACTTCCATTACGTAATAACCGCATGCCGCCGTGATGAAACGTCCGCATTCAAAACGCAGTGTCCAGTCTTGCACTTGCTCTTTGGCGATGAGGAATTCCAACTTGTCGCAAAACTCCATCCACGGAAAGTGTTGCTCAGGGTTTTGGTAGTTAATCCCCATGCCTCCACCCAAGTTGATCATCAGCTCACCGAGTTCAAACTCTTGTTGCCACGCCTTCACGACTTGGAAATAGCGCTGCATTAACGCTAAGTGACGTTCAACATCGAGCTGATGCGACATCAAGTGAAAATGGAAACCTTTCAGTGACACTTGCGGGAAATCGCGCAGCAACATCAAAGCATTACTCAGTTCGGACTCGTCCAAACCAAAAGGAGTCGGCTTGCCGCCCATCGCCAACTTGCTGAGCGTGATGTCGCCAATATCAATGTTCATACGCAAAAAGATCGAAGCAGGGCGGTTGAGGCGCTCGGTTATTGCTCCAATGCGTTGCAGCTCGGTGAGGCTTTCGACATGAATTGCATCAACATCCAGCTCAATCGCTTGTTGCAATTCACTTGGCATTTTCCCAGGGCCACCGAAGATCAACGGCTTATCGAGTTGTTGCTGGTGGAGGTGTGTCAACTCCCCGCCAGACGCCGCTTCAAAACCATCGACATACGGCGCGAGCGTTTTGAGAATCGGGCCCGATGGATTGGCTTTGGCTGCGTAAAATAGCTCGACATTTTTCGGCAAAACGTGACGCAGTTGTTTGATGTGTTCTTCTAAGGCGTTTAGGTCATACAAGTACGCGCACAAGGGTTGATTTTGCTGCTGTGCGAGCGTGTGAACTTGCTGGCTAACGCATGTCGGTAGGGAGAGTGAATTAGACATGTTGCGCTCCTTTTTCGTATTGCTGCCAAGGTGTGGCGACTTGGGTATAGCCCGACTCTTTATCGGCTTTTTGCATCAAACGTGTGGTGAAATTATTTTTGCTTGGGAAGTGACCGCCATTCAGCAACGCTTCTAGTTCCGGCTGTTTTCCATTCACTGATTGCCAACGCACAATGGCACTTTGCACCGCATTCCATAGCGTTTGCTCTAGTGGCTCATCACCTTCTGCGATGAAGAAAATCGCTTCGCTGATGTTGTTGATAAAGGTGCAGTATCCGATGCGATTCCAGCCTTGTTCGCGACGGTAGTAAACCGATTGTCGCGCGCGTTCAGACAAATCAGTTAATGTTTCTGCTGGCCAGAACTCCGGCAGTAATTTAGTGCCTTCCAAATCACGAATCCAAACACAACACGGCATCTCTTGCTCAAAGCCAATCAAGGTGTTTTGCAAATGCGGCTCAAACGCCACCCCGTGTTTGAAGTAGTAGTTAAACACACCCGGAATTAGGCAATGCAAATAGCGTTCAAACCACAGTGTCGCGATGTCGGAATAGCGATTTTGCGTAGTACGCGCTTTGTTTTTAAGGCGTTGAGCAATGCAACTGTTGCCGTTTTTGTCGTAAGCAAACAGAGCGCCAGCGAGGGTTGGTTTTAAGATATCGACTTCGCTCAGCGAGAAATTTTCGCGATACAAAATCCCAAACGATTCGCGTGCTTTGGTGTTGTCGTCCCAATTACGATCAGCGACGCTTTCTAGATTCAACGTGGTGGCGTAAGGCTCTGTCATCACTTTAAATACGGGGTTGTGCAGCTGTTCGTTTTCTCTAATTGGTTTAAGAATCGACGTGAGCTGCACGGCGCTGTCGAGTTCGTACCACGCGTTTTTGCGCACGCAATTGGTTAATCGTACGTTGATGGAGAATTTCGCAAACCAGTCCATGTCTGGGTGGTAGAGGGTACGAACCGAAGAGGTCGGCTGCATCTTTTCACCACCTAAACCCAGTGGCGTGATCTTGCCTTGTTCAATGGCACGCTTCACGCTTGGGTTGCTCAAAATGGTGTAGCTTTCCCAAGGATGACAAGGGTAGAGGGTCTTCCCATCGCTGGTGGCGTGTTGTGGCGCGAGCTGTTGTAGCATGCGTTGCGCAGGGTTAGCTTCTCCGTCGGAACTCAGCACATCAAGTAAGGACGTATCCACTTCAAACCAGTACAGCGGGACTTGCGCGCCGACTTCTGGAGAAAACGCCAAGAGATCATCCATGGTGACGCCCGAACGACTTTTTGGGGTCGGATGGAAAGTGTGCCCCCAAATCAGAGACTGTTCCGAAGCGATAAATTCGTTGTGATGCGATTTGGGCGCGACGTTGAGAAACTGCTCGGTAACCAGCACGCTATTTTCCAGTTGTTCGATCAGCTCATGGTTAAACGGGATCGCCAACACCTGCTTGAGATAGTTAAGCAAAAGCGTAAGAGTTTGCGTGGCATCCAATTTCGCCCAGCCAGATCCCGGCATTTTCGCCCACGGCAGTTCTGCCAATTTGATTTTGCCCAGTTTGCTCGCGTAGTGAATCGGCAAAACCAGCACGCCATTTTGTTGAGACAGATGAACGGCTACCCGTTGCTTGGCGGAATAGTTGCGTTTTAACGTTTGGGGTAGCGATGTCGATTGGTAGCGCCATTCCACTTGTTGATTCGGTAGCGCAAATTCACGTAAGTAACAATTAAGAACACCCATTATCGTGTTGAGTTGGGCCTTCTCGCGATTGAGCTGCACATCATGCGCGCGCAACTCGCTAGTCTGAGAGGATTGAGTTTGTAACATGTTGATTTCCAAATTTTGAATGGAGAACCAGCGCGATCAAGGTGATTACGCTGACTATCGCAGAAAGTAGGAAAGGAACCTCAAGTAGCCCCAAGCTAGAAATGAAAGAAGCGCAAAATCCCGCCGCCACGCCACCCCATTTGGACATGGCATCAAAGCGAGAAAATACTTTGCCACTGAATTTGCGATCCAGATTGCTCGCAAGATGCTGATGCAATCCGTGATAACAACACACCATCGCGATGCCAAAGATAATTCTCGCAGCAATGAGTGCGGTTTCGGACGCAATCAAATGCAAGGCAGAGCTCACGGCAAGCAATGCAAACCCGAGCCACAACGTGCGCAGCGGTTGATGGCGATTCAGCCCATCTGACAACACGTGGATTTTGCCTGCCAGCAACAGATAGACGCCATGCGGCAGTGCGTACAAAAAACCGATCCATGCGTGGTGAGTGATGCCATATTGCTGCACAAACGGCGAGAAATAAGGAAAGGTCACCACCATAGAAAACGCAAACCCGAACTGAGCAAAGAAGATCCAGCGAATGGCATGCATTGCGTTTTTCTGTACAACAGGTTGTTCTTGCTGAGATTCTGAGTTTGGCTTTTCGAGGTTTTGTTCTGCGGGTTTATCCGCAGGCAGTGTTAGCGTGATGCCCATAGCAATTAAAGGCAAAACGCATAACCAAAGGTACGCGTTGAGCGGGTTGGTCTCTGACAAGCTCCAGCCGAGCCCAATGGGCGCAACGATCAGCGCCAAGCGAGCAGATAGTTGGGTTTTATTGAGTGACTTGCCGAGTGTTTTGGCTTCTTTAATTTGACTAGATAAGTAGCTGTTCGAGGCGGCCATGGTGCCGCCAAAGGTTCCTTGAACAATAAGACCAAACACAAACATGGCGAGGTTGTCTGCCAAGCCGCACAGCGCAAACCCTGCTGCAAGGCCAAGTTGCGCACGCAAGAGTGAGCGGCGGCGACCGTAGCGATCGGCAAAGTTGCCCCAAAATCGCGCCGCCAATGCAGTACAAAACGTGGGTAGGATAAACAATACCCCTGCCCAGTCCGCATCAATGCTTGCGCCTAACGTTGGCAACACGACGGGTAGAAATAGCGGCATACCTAACGCGGCAAACGCAGCGATAAAGTGGCACAACAACACACTGTAGATGAGTTTGGTCATAATCGTTTAACGTACGCTTTTTTTGATGGCTTCTAAGTAGGCGCGTTGCGCTTCTTCGCTAGAAAGCAGCAAGAAGTTCGGAGCCGACAAACCATAGAACTTATTGATGTCGCTCGCGCCAGAGGCTTCTTTCGAGAGCAAACTGCCAGAGCTCAACAAGTACTTGGCGTACAAATCAGGCGCCTCTTGCAGTAACTCGCGTGCCAGTTTTATTTCTAACCCTTCGCCTTCCAATCGGTTGAGTTGCTCTGCAATGCTTTTGGCCACGATGGCGTAAAGCGATGCTGAAGAGGCAATGCCCTTCTCTGCCATGGCTTCTACAATCGCTGCGATATCCAATTGTAATGTGATGGTGGTAAACATCTGACCGAGCGCCAATTCATTGTCGACTTTGATGCGTTGGTCGAGCAGTTCATCACAATCCACGGGATTTGTTCCTGCGCCGTGTTTCTGGGCAGCATGCTCTGTTGCAAAGTGGAAGCGCTCTGGCCAAATTCGCGCCGCGTCGTTGTCTTTCATCGCGAGCGTCATTTTGCCCTGTTGATCAAATGCAACGATGGCGTTTTGCTGGTTGGACTCCAATGCGATGCCATAACGAAGCCACAAGGTGAGGTGCACTTGGCAAAGAAGGTCGACGTAATCTTGGAACCACGCCAGCGTATCTTGTTGATAGTACTGCTCCGCCAAATGTTCTAAGAACAAGCGGTCGTCAGGCATTGGGCTTGCTAGTGCTGCAACCGGAACTAACGCTTTGTCTTCGCAATGAGTAAGTGGGTACTCACGTACGATGTACGCGAAGGTTTTATCCTCACCGACGTGTCCACCGTGTTTTTCGTTGCAATGGAACAAGCGAGTGTTTAAGTCGGCGTCCGTTTGCTCAAGGTGGCTGAGTAGACGTTCAAACCAGTGGCCGTCATACAGTGTTGAAGGCTTGATTAAGCGAATGTTTTTCGTACCTAGCGATCGCATGATCAGCGGAACTTTGATGTGAATATGCGGCGCGTCGTTGACTACCACAGTACGAACGGAAAGCGTTGGCGTCACGTCTAGGTACGTAAACGGCGCTTCTATCATGTCTTCGGGTAAGGCTTCTAAAGAGCGAAGGGTGAGCGGATGCGCAGGGAACAGTACGTGGCTCAGTGCAAAATCAGCAGGAAGCCCAACTTGCTCCATCGTCGGCCAGCAATCAGGTTGTTCGCTGGTTAATGTCACCAGTGATTTTTCAATCGCAATCCAATGCAGAGCAAAGCTTTGTGCGAACTCGGGCGCGTACTTAGCAAGGTCTTCATCGCTCAGGCCAAACTTCGCCCGCGCAGTTGGATAGTACGGGTGGTCAAGGTAAGAAGCGATCTGGTCGGCTAGCAGCAGTTTTTGATGCCAAGAACCAAGCTCGGATATTGGTTGAGAAATGTGGTCTGCGTGAAGATGAAACGCTTGGTCACACAGCGCTTTGTGTTTCTCTGCACATTCCAGTTCTTGAAGATACCCCGCCAACAATTCGTGAGAGCTCTCATGCGCCAGTGTCGTTAGTAGTGCAATCCACTCTTTGTAATGTTGTTGATGCTCGACTTGGCCATTTTTCTCCACCCACCAACCTTGTGGTGTTTCGTCATTGGCGTGACTGTAGCGCCAGTGCTGCATGTAATACGTTGGCGCAACGGGTAAATACAACGTGAAATCAGAGTTGGCAAATATCAGCCAGACTTGCTCATTTTTAGCTGTAATCGCTCCTTTTGGTGTGGTGTTGCTGAACTTGGCCTTCGACAAAATGCCAAACATGTCTTCGCGTAAGCAAGTGTCGATCAATCGTTGCGTTAGATACAAAGCGTTGTCATTCATGCCGCCACCTCACGAGTCGGAGCGAGATCGAAATTGCTAAGCGCGTTCTGCAGCGCTTGGTCGAGGTTTCGCCCTGATGGTGAGACAATCGAAATTCGGGCGAGATAATCCTTATTGGAATAACTCTGTTGGAAGTGTTCTCCAGCGGTTTTTAGTACCTGTTGCTGGGTGATGACATCGCCATCGTGTTGGATGAAGGAGGTCGAATCTCCATCAATCACACCACTGTGTTCCGCAACCACATAGTGCACGTGCGCTGAGCCATGAATTTGGTAATCGCCGTCCAATCTTCGGCCCAAATGCAGACCCAAAATTGTGCTAAACCAACCGAAGTGAGCGAGATTGTTGAGCAAGAATTCGCGGCCATCTCCAATACTGCGGTAGTTAATTTCCACCAGAACCGGGCCATTTTCCGTAATGATAAATTCGCTGTGGCAAACTCCAAAACCAACGCCAAACGCGTTCAGTTGAGCCAAGCAAGCTTCTCGGTGAGCAATGCCGTTTGGTCCGTTCCAGTCTGCGGCGGTTTCGATAAAGTAAGGCGGCTCAGAGAGCGACACATCAAAACCGCCGACGGCGATAAGGCGCTCACCATCTCCTAAAGTTTCTAGCGTAACCAAAGGCCCTTGAAGGAATTGCTCCACCAGAATGGCGGCGTTTGGGTGCTTTTGCCAAAACGCCTCGCAGTAAGCATCGAGCTCGCTTTGGGAGTCACAGCGCTGTACATCTAAACTTGCCACGCCTTCTTTGGGTTTTGCCACGACAGGGAAGGCCATGCCTAATGCCACATTCGAATGGCGATGCAGCAAACAGCTTTGTGTGTTGGGTAAGGATTTTTCATTTAACACTTGTCGAGTTAAGTGTTTGTTTTTGGCCTTTAACGTGACAGACCAATCTTTGGATGGGAGGCCAAAAAATTGCGCGCAGATGGCGGTGGAAGTTTGTAAGTGATCACTATTGCTGAAAATAGCGTCTGGCTTTAATTCATGCTCCGTGATGGTTTCGATGAGTTCTAATGGGTTGAAGACATCACATTCTAGAATGGCATCCGGATTAAAGTGACTATCACGACTCGCCAGCTTTAAATGGCTGAGCTTATGGTCGGTGATAAGAACGACGTGAAGGTCCATCGCTTTAGCTGCAGGCACGAAGCCGTGAGTGACTGCATCGTTAACGACATGACTTACGATAATCATCGTAGATTTCATGAGCTTTCCTAATTTTCTAACATTTTCTTCTAACGTTGATAAAGTCGCTCACGGTCGTCTTCCAATGTGCCTCTCTCGAGACGGAGGGCAGAAGTTTTAGTGTTTATTGTTATGATATTTGGTTTTTTTTTGTTGTTAGTTGTGTTTTTAGGGTAAATAAATAT